>JAJFFM010000238.1 GCA_021776675.1 Robiginitomaculum sp. | reverse complement strand
AGACAGGCCAAGAGACAAGATCTACAACAGTAGAAATTCAATAATGGTTCTAGACCAAAGCCATAGACAGGCCAAGAGACAAGATCTACAACAGTAGAAATTCAATAATGGTTCTAGACGAGGCCTTTGCAAGTTCTTCTCCCTGATTAATCTATAAACGGTTTTTTATATGCGAACGAAAACCATTCTACATTTTTCATCGCCAAATTCAAATTACTTACTCCGTCCCATTCTTTGATTTTCTGAATATTCCATAATCCTTTCAAAGCAATTTGATAAGCACCATTTGCGTCGCGGCTTGGTTTTGTAGGCTGTCGACCCAAGACTTACCCTTTTCTATATAGCGCTCAAGGGTCTGGCTCTCTGCAAGTTTTACTTGTTCCATCTGGGCGGCTTCATTGTATTTGCCGTTCAAATCAGCCAATGCACTTTCAAGTTTGGAGCGCTTACCTGCATTTTGCTCTACGGATATTTTATTTTCCAGCTCGATGATTTGTGGATCCATGGCTAATAGTTCGGCCTTTAGGCTTTCAAGAGCACTCACTGCGGCTTCGCGGTCAACCAAAGTTTCCGTAAGATTGGTTTCGACCCGGTCTTTGTGGGTTTGCAGAGTGTCTAACTGATCCGTCAGCAACTTAGTGATGACATTGGATTTACCGATTAAGTCCTGGAGCTTATCGTCAATGCTGGCCATACGCACACGTTCTTGACGCATGCTTTCAGCGCGTTTTTTAGAGAAAATTCCGACAAAACTTTCCCACCCGGTTTTAGAGCGCATGCCGTCAAACTCTTTAGAAAACCCAGATGTCACATCATCCAAACCCAATATAAGGTCGGCGATATTAGCATTCATCATCTCGGCATGAGCGTGGACATCATCAAGGGATGCGTTTTCAATATCAATTGAAATATCGCTACCTGTTGCCATTTTGGTGCGGGCCGTTTCTATTTTGCCAGAAAGCTCGGCGATTTTGGCTTGCGCTTCGGCGACCTCTATTTTGGATTTTTCTATTTGTGATGCAAAATTAGACATGCCGTCTCCCCTACTCATTGTTTCTATCATACATTGAATATAGGGACTGTTTTGTAAATTTCAATCAGGGCGTGGGGTTTTCTTAATTGCTCAAAACGGTTTACTTCACATTAATCATCCCGCGTTAACAATATTGACCAAATAGGTATTTTTTCCTATACAAGGAAAAGGGGTATTTTAAGTGCTATCACATCAGGACATATGGACGGCGCTCGACAAGCTTGCGGACAAATTTGCCATGAGCCCATCTGCTATAGCGCGCCAAGCCGGTCTCGACCCTACCACGTTCAATAAATCCAAACGGTACAGCGCCGACGGTAAAGAACGTTGGCCTTCATCTGAGAGCTTAGCAAAAGTTCTAAACGCACTTGGGGTCAGCTTTGAAGATTTTGCAGCCCTCACGGCCAAAAGTCAGGCAGGCCGCCTCAGCGTTGCCATGGGTGCCAATGTGCCTTTGCTTAGGATGTCACAAGCAATGTCTCAGGCAAGAACAGACGGTTTCTTTGATCGTGAAGGTCACCCTGTCGGAGATGGCTGGGACGAAATCCGCAT
This sequence comes from Robiginitomaculum sp., assembly GCA_021776675.1. GTDB lineage: Bacteria > Pseudomonadota > Alphaproteobacteria > Caulobacterales > Maricaulaceae > Robiginitomaculum_A. The sequence continues at coordinate 25,888 of JAJFFM010000238.1, read as the reverse complement.
GCCCGGCACTAGCGATGACCATATATTTGCACTCCAAATTTCCGGTGATGCTATGTTGCCTTTATTACGTGACGGTGACAGAGCCATAGTTTCGCCAAACGCCAATGTCCGGCGCGGTGACAGGGTCATCATCAAAACCCGCTCTGGTGAAGTTATGGTCAAAAGCTTTGACAAGATGAACACGGACAGCGCCCAATTTAATTCTTTAAATACAGATATTCCGAGCCGTCACGTCCCTTTGAGGGATATTCAATGGATGGCTAGAATTGTTTGGATTAGTCAATAATTTTGCGGCGGGTTTCGATGGTTGCTTTATTGATCAAGAAATGCTTCAGCGCGCTCAAGAGCATTCCCTGCCGCAAAACCTTCATAAACATTTTGCATCTGGATGAGAATTCGCCGTTCGACATCATTGCGCGGCGCGCTGTTGAGCACAGAGGATTGCAAAGATAATTCCGTCTGAGCTGCGTGTATTTTGGGTGCCAGCACAAATTGTAACATTAAAAAGTTTGCAGTTATTATAATGTCATCACCTGGATTTTGGTCGAGGGCATTTTGAAAGTATATCACACCCTCTTGCTCACTGGCCCCGTAACGTTTGCCCACGTCAAATCCGCCCCCCCTATATAGCAAGTTCAAATGCCATGCGCCTTGCAAGGCATAGCTGCGCGCATCATCTGGAGCGAGTATCACCGCCTTGTCAATTTCTACTCGTATTTTTTGCGGTAGCTTTTTGCGCCACGCCTTAAAGTTAGAAGCGTGCCTACCATAAAATCCATAAGCCAGTGCATATTGTATTTGCGCCTCTGGGTTTTGTGGCTCCAACACAAGTGCGGCCTTAGCGAGCTTCATGGCACGTTTCGCGGTTTTAGTTTTCCGTTCTGCTTGCCCCAAAAGTAACTTGGCATTAAGAGCCTCTGCCGCCAGCACCAAGCCGTCCGCTGACCCAAGCGCAGAGCCCTGCTCAATGGCAAGGTCGTAACGTCCTGATTCTAAGGTGAGGCGGATTTCTTTGGCCGAAGCCGCAAATGCACTTCCCTCCCTTAACAGAAGTAAAATACTAATTAACGATGTTATAAAAAGTGCCTTCATGCCAGCATGATAACATAAAACACTAAGAGCAAACAAGTCTACACGCCCTAATTTTACAAGCTCAAATTGGGGAACCGAGTTGACCGATGCTTTAACGGTAATATACAGCTAAAGGCTATGAAATCATATTATCAAAGAATAAATATTTTCTACCTTTGTTTCGGCATATATTTTGTGTCGACAGGGTTATTGTTTAATGTATCGGAGCCTATGTTTTATGTTAGCATTTTAGCAATATTATCCACAAGGTTTTTTACGGGGAAAACAAGAGAAGAGCGTAGTAATATTAGGAATTCGAGACGTCAGATTATTAAAAAAAATCGTTCTCTGATATCAAAGGTATGGTTGTTCAACATTATATTGCCCTTACTAATTGGCATTGTTACTTATTACATACTTGGCAAAAACTATGAACAATCTGCTTTTGTGTTTATTGGGCTTTCTTGTTTTGCAACCATATTTTCCAATCGACTTTTTTTGTCACACCATGTCACAGAGTTAGCCGACGTTTTCGAATAGAGCCCATCAACTCAAACAGGCATTACACCTACAAAATGGGGGTAGAGGTTTAGGCCAACTTGCCCGCCAAGGCTTCAGCTATCAAAGCATAGGTTTCCTCGACACCGTATATAGCTACGAAGGAACCAAAGCGCGGGCCTTGGGATTGGCCGAGCAGGACTTCGTAGAGAGCCTTGAACCAATCACGCAGGTTTTCAAATTCGTGTTCTTTACCAACGCTAAAAATCAATGTTTGTAATTCGCTGGCGCGCATGGATTTGGCTTCTGGTTGTCCAAGGTTAGTTTGTAAATCTTCTAGGGCGGCTCTCTCTTTGTCATTTGGTGCGCGGTAAGACTTGTTTGGTTTGACAAAATCTTCGTAATAACGCACGGCATATTCACATAGATTATCAAGCACCGGATTATTTTCAGGTGACGCGCCTTTAACTTCGCGTTTGATGAAACCCCAAAGGATTTCTTTATCTGACGCATTGGATGCAGCCACCAAGTTTAACAGCAAGGCAAAGCTGATGGGCGGCACATCAGCTGGTGGATTGCCAGCATGTATATACCAGACTGGATTGCTGATTTTAGTTTTGTCTTCTTGGTCTGCATATGCGCCAAGGTGTTGAAAATACTCATCCGTGGCTTTTGGAATCATATCAAAATATAGACGTTTGGCGGTTTTGGGTTTTTGGTACATGAACAGGGATAGGCTCTCGGGCGTGCCGTAGGACAGCCATTGTTCTACCGAAATACCGTTTCCTTTTGATTTGGAAATTTTCTCACCTTTATCGTCTAGGAACAGTTCATAGACATATTGCACGGGTGGCTCCTTGCCGAGTATTTTACAGATACGTGAATATATCGGCGCATTGGCCTGATGGTCTTTGCCGAACATTTCAAAATCAACGCCCAGCGCCGCCCAGCGCATGCCAAAGTCTGGCTTCCACTGCAATTTGCAGCGACCGCCGGTGACCGGCATGGTCACTTCGGCACCGTCTTCATCATCAAATGTGATTTCCCCGGTTTGGGCATTCACATGTTTCATAGGTACATAGAGAACTCGACCTGTGGTCGGAGAGATCGGCAGGAAAGGTGAATAGCTTGCCTGTCGCTCCTCACGTAAAGTCGGCAGCATGACGGCCATGATTGCATCGAACTTCTCGGCTACCCGCAAAAGCATTTCATCGTAATCACCGTTTTGATAATGTGCGGTGGCAGAATGAAATTCATAGTCGAACCCGAAACTGTCGAGAAACGCACACAGGCGGCTGTTCATATGGGCGCCATAGCTGTCATGGGTGCCAAATGGGTCTGGTATAACCGTCAACGGTTTTTGCATATATTCAACAAGACCGTCAGGGTTAGGCACTGTCGGTGGAATTTTGCGCATACCGTCCATGTCATCTGAGACACAAATCAATTTGGTGGGGATTTTACCGTCCGTCAGAACTTCAAATGCCTTGCGTACCATGGTCGTACGCACAACCTCGCCAAACGTGCCAATATGGGGCAAGCCGGACGGCCCGTAGCCAGTTTCAAACACAACTGCGCCTTTACCTTGTGTCGCAGGATGTGGTGTGCCGCGCTTTTCCATGATCATCAAACGTTTAACAAGTGCGCGTGCCTGTTCAAATGGCCAAGCTTTGGTTTGTTGCATGATGTCGTCAGAGAAAGTCATTTCGAGTTCCGTATATTGGTTATAAAGGCGGGAGATACGCGTGTCAGAGCAGAGGGTCAAGCTGGATTGCGTGTCCGCAAATAAATCATACCCAATAACACCCCACTAAGCTTATGGCCAAATATTCATATTGTTGGAGCTGTTAATAGGCTATAATGGGAAAAATCAAACCGGAGAACACTATGAAAACTAGAACACTTTGTCTCATTACTGCCGCTTGCCTGCTATCTTCTATATCAGCATTAGCTGGCCCTGATACTTTCACGCAAGGCCAAACCATCCCCGAATACGGAAAAATCGCGGAGGTAAAGGTCGACCAACCCGTTTATAAACACCATAAATTCAAAGTCGCATTTGATGTTAGCAAGCAGGCCGATGCAGGTGAACTTAACCGCAATTTAGTCAGCGCTGCACGGTTTATCAATATGCACACAGCCGCAAGCGTCAAAGAAAAAAATATCAAATTAGCTATCGTCATCCACGGCAGCGCCACTAAGGATGTGACCAATGCAGCTTATTATAGTGCCTCTCAGGACGGGGCCTCTCAAGATGGGGAAGAGAAAAAAGAAAATGCCAATGCCGCACTTATCAAAACCCTTATAGAACACGGCGTCGAGGTTTATGTATGCGGACAATCCGCCGCTTATTACGATGTAGATAATACGGATTTATTGCCGGACGTAAAAATGGCTCTCTCGGCCATGACTGCCCACGCATTGTTGCAACAAAAAGGCTACACCCTTAACCCGTTTTAAAGCGCCGCTTTAATTAAGTCGGCGAGCGTATTTAACGCGTCCATATCGGCCATGCCGCCACTTGCATGTAGCTTTAGATCGCCTTCGTATTTCGGTATAATGTGCACATGTACATGATACACGGTTTGCCCAGCTGGTGCGCCGTTAAATTGAGTGACTATAATACCGTCCGGCGATAGGGCTTGATTGGCGGCGCGGGTCAATTTTTGTACACTTGCCATTATCTGCCCAAGGCCATCCACGCTAACGTCTAACAAATTGCGCGCTTGCTCATGTTTGTGGATAACCAACATATGCCCGCGTGATTGCGGAAATACATCCATAAAGGCCAATGTGTTGGCATCTTCATAAACTTTCACACAGGGCATCTCCGCGCGCAAAATCTTAGCAAAAATGTTTTCCTGGTCGTAAGTGCCGTCAATGCTCATAATTGCTCCTGTTAATTTTGGGCAATGCAACAAAGTATGCATGTAAGTTCAAAAATAGATATAAAAATAATATGAGCAAGCCAGTAAAAGCGGCTACGTCGAATCCTAACCAAAGGCCAATACCTATATCAGATGCGATGAGAAGTATTGTTGTTCGTAGTGGGTAAGTTAAAATTGCTGCCAATAACGCCAGCGTAACAAACCCTAACGCCATTAATCCAAGCAGGGTGAGAAAGTTTTGGGGCGCAAATCCCTGCCAGACACCAAATCCAAATATACATACACTCATTAAAGCTAATGCAATTCTCCACGGGATGAGTAACAGCAAGCTGAAGGGAAACAGCCACATGGCCCAAGTCGTCAAAAACAAAAGTGAATGCTTCAAGCGGGTTAGGCTAGTATCGAAACATGGGTCAAATTCTATCCGTGCATGCGACTTAATGTTTGTGAGATATAGGTGTGCATCACGATATTCCTGAGAAGGTATTTGTATAATATTACCGCCATATGCATTGATTGCCATCAGCTCATTATGCCCATGGTAATAATTGTTCCAGTTTGGATGGAAGCCCACAGATTCCAACGCTGAAAATGCGACTAAGGCTTCGCCAATATTATTGTACCGCTTGAAAATTACCAGTCCCACATCACTCCTCTTTTTTAAGCTGTGCCCTAAACGGGGAATGCTCTCCTAGCATATCTATGTGCTGTGCGACAGCCCTGCGTTCGTGTTTGAGAAAATCTGCAACCGCACTGCGTAGGCCGGGGTTAGTTAGGTAGTGGGCGGAATATGTGGCGACCGGTTCATAACCACGGGCTAATTTATGGTCGCCTTGGGCGCCGGCTTCTACGCGGGATAATTTCATATCTATAGCCGCCTCTATTGCCTGATAATAGCACAGTTCAAAATGCAAGAACGGCACATCCATCACCGCACCCCAATGCCTGCCGTAGAGCACATCACCGCCAATAAAGTTAAGGGCTCCTGCTATGGGGGTATCGTCCTGATAGGCGAGAACAAGCAAAACCTGTTCGCCCATGGTCTCGTGTATAGCCGTAAAAAATGCGTGGGTCAGATATGGTCGACCCCATTTACGCTCGCTGGTATCCAGATAAAACTTGTAAAATGCATCCCAGTGCTCGGGCATAATATCATCACCGCGCAAGCGTTTAATCGTGACTTGTTCCTGAGCCTTACGACGCTCGGCCTTTATCTTTTTGCGTTTGCGCGAGGTGAGGCTCGAAAGAAAATCATCGAAATCAGTATAGTCCCGATTGACGAAATGAAACTGCCTGTCCGTGCGCGTGAGAAAACCTTGCCTTGCCAACCGCTCAATTAAATCCTCATTCGCAAATGTTAAATGCACACCGGACATATTATTGCGATGACAAATGTCTTTTAAGGTGTCTATCAACAGGGTTTCAGCTTCGGGGGTTGTCGCAATTAACCTTGGCCCCGTGACGGGCGTGAACGGAACGGCACATTGCAATTTGGGGTAATAGTCCATGCCTGATCTCTGCGCTGCATCAGCCCAACCTTGGTCAAATACATATTCACCCATTGAATGCGATTTAACATAGAGCGGTGCGCATCCCCCTATTTCGTTAGTTCCCCCTTCCAACCAGATATGCGCCGCCTGCCACCCAGTGTTCACACCAACACTGCCACTAACCTCCAGTGCATTTAGAAAATCCCAATCAGTGAACGGGTGATAATCGGTCGAGCCGCGCAGCGGCAGTAAAGCATTCCAGTCCGCACGAGAAACTTCGCTAATTTGATTTAGTATTCTTTGATTTAATATTTTGGCGTTAATTGTCTATCTCGATCACACAATCAATTTCTACGGCTACGTCAAGCGGCAATGCCGGAGCGCCAACCGCAAATCTTGCATGCTTGCCCGCTTCCCCAAACACATCAACCATCATGTCTGAGCACCCATTAATGATTTTGGGAATGTCCAGCGCCGTGCTGCTAAAATTGCTACAGACAAACCCACCCAGTTTAACCACACGTTTAACCTTGGATAAATCGCCCCCGCAAGCCGCTTTCATTTGCGCGATTAAATTAAGCCCGCATGCACGCGCTGCATCTTGGCCGCGCTCTACGGTGAGATCTTCGCCGAGCCGGCCCGTTATTAATTTACCGTTTGCCGTAACGGACACTTGTCCGGAAATAAACACCTGATTGCCAGTAATTACATAGGGTACGTAATTGGCTACAGGCGCTACGGGTTCAGGCAAAGTAAGCCCGAGTTCTTGTAGGCGATTTTCAACTGTGTTCATCATTGTTTCCTTGAATTGTCTTATCGGCGTTGTCATGTTGGGTGATATGTCTAGACTTGATAATATGCCAATATAAGGGACGACACAATGCGTAAAGAAACTTTGGGGAGTAAAGATATTTTGGGGAGTAATGAAGTTTCAGAGAATAATAAGGATTTAGAAAATCACCCTGCTCCTAAAAAATGCGATATACTCAAAGCGGCGGACGCCAATCAATCCGTATTAAAGTTCATGTCCCATCGCCGCTCTGCCTTGGTGCGTTCTATGTCAGAACCCGGCCCAAATGCAGAGCAGCTAGAATTGATCTTACGGCTTGCCGCCCGTACGCCAGACCACCGCAAGCTATATCCGTGGCGGTTTATCATTTTTGAAGGCAAAGCACGCGCTAAATTCGGGGAACATTTGGCGAAATACTTTCAGCAGGATTGCCCAAATATGCCCGCTGAGCGAATTGAGCATGAACGCACAAGGTTTTTGCGTGCGCCTCTCGTGGTTGGTGTAGTTTCCAGCCCCAAAGACTGTCCGCGCGGCACGCCAATATGGGAGCAAGAATTATCAGCAGGTGCCGTATGCATGAATATGCTTCACGCAGCCCGTGCCGCCGGGTTCGCAGCCCAATGGCTCAGTGAATGGTATGCATTTGATAGGCGGATCGATGATGTTATGGATATTGGAGAAAACGAAAGAATGGCTGGGTTTATTTATATAGGCACAGCCACGGAAAACCCTACAGAACGCCCCCGTCCGAATGTGCCAAACCTGACGCAATATTGGACAAATTGACACTGAACCTGAATGCCACCTAAACAAAAGGGCACCTAGGGGTGATATGGGCATTTCGTTTAGGTTACGTTCATCTTGGCCAACCTAATGCTCGACTCGATTAATGGCGATCACCTTTAATCACGAACCCTACCTTTACCAAGCGCCCCGTGTAGCGGTAGGGTTCACTAAATTTTGCCGCGCGAGTCCCTTTGGGGTAATGTTGTGGGGCAACACTTGCTGCTAGGCAGATGAAAGAGGCACCTTCCCCCGAGGGGGCCTCTTTCTCACTCCGTAAGCTTAAGTTACTTATCCAGTTTCGCCGAATAGTTCTCTGCCTATCAACCAACGGCGGATTTCACTTGTACCCGCACCAATTTCATAAAGTTTAGCATCGCGCAACAATCTGCCCGTTGGGTATTCATTGATATAGCCATTGCCGCCCAATAGCTGAATAGCATCGAGGGCAACCAGTGTGGCCTTTTCTGCGGCGTAAAGGATTGCACCCGCCGCATCTTTACGGGCCGTCTCGCCGCGGTCACAAGCTTGCGCTACAGCATATGTATAGGCGCGCGCAGTGCTTGTGGTTACATACATGTCAGCCAATTTGCCTTGGATGAGTTGGAACTCGCCGATAGATTGTCCGAACTGTTTGCGTTCATGCACATAGGGCAGAACCACATCAAGGCAGGCTTGCATAATGCCGATAGAGCCAGCTGATAATACGGTGCGTTCATAATCAAGGCCGGACATTAAAATGCCGACGCCCTTACCCAGTGGCCCCATAAGGTTTTCTTCTGGTACTTCGCAGTCCTCGAACACCAATTCACAGGTGTCCGAACCGCGCATCCCCAGCTTGTCTAGTTTTTGTGCCGTCGAGAACCCCTTAAAGCCTTTTTCAATGATGAATGCGGATATACCTTTGGATCCCGCCTCTATATCCGTCTTGGCATATACAACTAAAGTGTCAGCAATGGGGCCGTTGGTAATCCACATTTTATTGCCGTTTAAAATATATCTATCACCCTTTTTCTCAGCTTTCAATTTCATGGAAACAACATCCGAGCCTGCGCCTGGCTCTGACATAGCCAATGCGCCAACATGCTCACCGGATATGAGCTTAGGCAAATAACGCTGTTTTTGCTCTTTCGTCGCCCAGCGGTGCATTTGGTTGACACACAAATTAGAATGCGCCCCGTAAGACAAGCCAACTGATGCGGACGCACGGCTAATTTCTTCCATAGCGATTGCATGTTCCAAATAACCAAGCCCCGCACCGCCGTATTCTTCTTCTACGGTTATGCCGAGCAAACCTTGGTCACCCATTTTATTCCACAAAGAGCGCGGAAAATGATTATCGCGGTCAATGTCGGCGGCAAGTGGTGCGATGCTTGCCTGCGAAAACCCGTAAACGGCATCGCGTATAATTTCAGCGGTGTCGCCAATATTAAATCTTAAGCTTGGATAAGGTGTGGTCATTTTGTTTCACTATTTTTAAATTTAGGGCCTAGCTAAATGCAATGCCCGGGATATTTCAAAACACCATAGTGCCCAAACCAAGCCAATACAAATTCATTTCATCAAGAACACAAATTTAGCCCTTAAAGTTTTTCGCTTAAAGTTTTAGCAAAGCCGCATGCCATCACTTGCAATCAACATCTTGCACTCTATAGATACACAATGACTTGGATACATTATCTTTTATTGGCGATCATTCAGGGGATTACTGAATTTTTGCCTATCTCTAGCTCAGCGCATTTAATCTTGCCGGCACAGGTTTTCGGTTGGCCAGACCAAGGGCCATTGATAGATTTAATGGCACATTTGGGCTCACTTGGTGCCGTGGTCTTATATTACAAAACGGATGTAAGGCGGATGATTGCGGGCAGTTTTGATTTGTTGAGCTTCAAACCTGAGCGCCTAAACCGAAAACGTGCACAGTTGGCTATGTTTATTTTAATCGCGACACCTCCCGCCCTTATTGTCGGTTTTGCTATGAGCATGATTGGTTGGGCCGAGGCCATACGCTCTCCTGAAATTATTGCATGGGCCATGATCGGGTTTGGCATTGTCCTGTGGCTTGCAGATATATGGGGCAAGCGCGTTAAAACTATTGAAACTATGGATTGGAAGGCGGCCATATTTATTGGCTTCGCGCAGGTACTGGCATTTATTCCCGGCACGTCTCGTTCTGGCATTACCATGACAGCGGCGCGCGGTCTCGGCTTTACCCGTTCAGAATCAGCCCGGTTTTCTATGTTGATGGCTATACCGATTATTTTTGCAGGCGGTGCATATGCGTTTTTGCGTTTGGTACAAAATGGTAAGAACACAGAAGGCTCGGCAAGTCTTGTTGACGGCCTAATAGTGGCAGGATTATCATTTGTTGCCGCTTACTTTGCGATTGCAATATTTATGAAGCTCATAGAACGCATAAGCTTCTTGCCGTTCATGCTTTACCGCTTGGCCTTGGGCGCAGTCTTGTTAATCTGGCTGTCCCAAGGCGGCGGCTAATCCAATATGTCTATGGGCGTAAATGACCCGTTTTTACATAAAGCAAACTGTCTTCTATTGCGCGGGGTTGATGGCTATGCCCTGCAGGAATACGCAACCAAGTTCCTGGTCTGTGATCACCAAATTCATCTACAAACCGGCCTTTGAGAACGAAGATTTCTAAACCGCCCGCAAAACGCATGGTATCTAGTTTTAGTCCGGCGGGCCACTTTACCAACGCCACATGCTCGTGGGAGCTTTCAAATAGCCTCAAGGTACGCGTACCGCTATCCGCGTTTTGCCAGTCAGCATTGGCACAACTTGTATCTATGCGTACAGACTTACGGTCAAATAAATTCATTTGGCCAAGTTTAACAAAGATTTTACAGCCATCTTTGGAATAAGGTGCATGAGACGATCCCGGTGGATTACGAACATACCAACCTTTTGAATAGTCACCACTTTCATCTGAAAATGTGCCGTCCAGCACCAAAAACTCTTCGCCGTCGTCGTGTGTGTGTTCGGTAAATTTTGAACCTGCGGCGTAGCGAACAATAGTTGTTGCGCGCTGCGCATACTCTCCGCCTACCCGTTCCAATAGTTTTCGAGTAACGCCTTGCTCAGGAGAAAGCATCCAACACAGATCTTCTGCTACGGCGGATGCAGGTAGCCGTAAATCCGTGTTCAGGTTGGTGTAAACCTGTTCACGGCATTTTTTTTCTGGAGCCTGTGGTAATGTACGTAATGATGTTTTCATGGTGATTCTCCGAATTAAGGGGTCCGCCGCACCAAATGCCTAATGGACACAATTGGCATAGGCGCGGCGGACATAAACACGCCTTCTCTCCTAGTACACGCTAGGGGGAGGTGGCGTGTGAGGGGGATAACTAAACTACTTGTAAAATATTTACCGCGGTTATTGCTTGGACGGCCGCACCAACAACAAATAAATTAGATCTAAGGAACGGAATTCCCAATGTGTAAACTACATAATGAGCAAGGCGCGCGAAAAAATAAATCATAGCAAGTAAGCCGAGTAACGCAGTGGAAACTCCGACCAAGTGTGCCGTAATCAATAGTCCGGCAAAAATACCAAAGTTTTGTTGCGCGTTGATGTGTGCACGTTTTGCCCGTTTAGCCCAACGGGGTTGCGGCTCAATCAGAGCCTCAGGGTCGCCGAAAGCAGCGACGACCCCCTCTTTTATAATTATACTAAATACATGCGGAACCCATAACAGAGCCGTCATTAGGCCAGTTAGTGCTAGCCAATAAAAGTCTGGGGTTAAATTTGCAGGGTTCATAATCTTCTCCAATTTATGGTGTTGCGGGGGTTGAAAATTATCAACCATCTGCATTCCCTCTTGCTAATTTCATAAAAAGCTTTATCTACCTATTAGTAGGTAGTCAACAAGTTTTTGTGAAATAATTTTAGTGGCACTTAAGGATAAGCCGCTTTATGGTGCTAACAATCAGGAGAATTTCATGGCGAACAGCCATACATCCGAGCAAAAAATTACCATAGGACGGGAACAATCCGTTTGTTGTCCCTTAAGTGATACTGCCCGCAAAATTGCCGACACCTTTCAAAATATGGTGATGCAGCGTGGCTTTAATGCTGTGTCCTATGGGGACATCGCCAAAGAGCTCGGCATTCGTACGGCTTCCATCCATTATCATTTCCCGACCAAAGCAGGGCTTGGTGCAACGGTGCTAACTCGTTACCGCGATAATTTCAAGAATGCATGGGAAGATGTTGATGCGGATGATCCCGAAAGCTATGTCCGTGCCTATGACAGTTTCATGGCACCCATCTGCCCCGTACGCGATATGGACGGTGTGTCTTGTTTGTTTGGCGTGCTTGGCGCAACACAAAAAACATTGTGCCCTAACATTCAAGAAATCCTTGCTAGTTTTTTTGTTGAGCAAGAGGTCTGGCTTGCCAAAGTGTTTGAAGGTGGTCGGGACAGAGGTGTGTTTCATTTTTCTGGGCCAGCCACAAGTTTTGCCAAGCTTTACGCCTCGGCCTTACAAGGCGCTATGCTCATAAAGAAATCTACAAATAATCCGAAACATTTCGACGTAGTCATAGAACAGTTAGAGAGTATGTTGTTTGAGGCTGACGAAAAGTGACCGGGAATAGGTTTGACGCAGGCGGAACAAGCATTTGGGATTTTAGCACTAATTTTTTAGTCATTTGCCCTAATTGCACAAAAATGGCGCAAGTGATAAGTGACTGGAAAATCGAAAATGAGCCTGCAAAGTTTTCATGTTTGCATTGTGGGCGAACAAAAGAACTCTATATAAATAAATCCACCTATATGTTTACGCCTTCGTTGGGTGCGCCAGAAAAAGGGACTGTGTGTATTGGCGCTCCGTTTGATTGGTACTTTCACTACCCCTTGTGGCTACAGCAATTGTGTTGTGGTCATGTTCTTTGGGCGCAAAATAAGGAGCATCTTGAATGGATGAAACAATACATCTCTGCAAAAATACGCATTCAGAAAAAAGATGAATTATTAGGATATAACAACCACAGCCTTGCTGCTCGATTGCCAAAATGGATACAATCTGCGAGCAATCGACCAAAATTACTAAAAGCTATAGAAAAATTGGAAGCAACCTTAAAATAACAATATCCATTTATTTCAGCCGCTTCAAAAACACATAGAACGCGCCTGTGCCGCCGTGCCTGATATGAGACGGAGCTATGCTGGAAATTATATTACGTACGGACGGATCGTTGAGCCAGCCATGCAAGCTCTGGCGTAATACGCCTTGTAAATTTGGGCCTTTGCCTGTGATGACCAAGACAGTTCGGTGACCACATTCATGCGCTAAAACGAGGCGACGTTTAAGACTTGCGAATGCCGCATCGCGGGTCATATCGTGCAAATCTATGGTGCGGTCTATTTTAACTTGGCCTCTGCGAACTTTTTTATCGCCGCGAACCTGGATATCTTCTTTGCTGTGATGCAGGACAGGTGCAGGCGCTATGGATAGGTGAACATGGGTGTCAGGCTTTAAGCTAGATTTGGGCGAGGATAGTGGCAATACGGTGCGCGACACCCTGCGCCAAATGGATAAGTCCGCATCCGTAAGTTTTCGTCCGCCCTTCATGGTGCGCATGTCATGATATAGAAGCAAGTTTCAAGGCAAGAGCCACAGGCAAAAACAATGTCCATGTGGCGCAGTGCTTCATCACCCCCGCCTTTTCGCCAGCTACATCGCCGCTACCAAAATAAACATCACCTCGTTTTTTGCCTTTGATGGCACCGCCCGTATCCTGCGCGACCAGCAAATGCCCGGCATCCGAACCTGTGTAGTCGCCGCCTTCTTTCGGGAACTTACCCTCAACCCAAACAACCGCACCATACGGATAGTGTTTGGGGTCTACGGCCAAAGACCCCATAGGCGTCAAAGAAATGCCCATAGCCCCCTTTGGGCCTAAACTTTGGTTGATATGCTCCGTTTTAAAAAATACATAACGTGCATTTTCTGCCATTAAATCTTTGGCGGCCAGATAGCCCTCTTCTTCCATCCAAGCCTCTATGGATTGTTTGGAGGCTTCGTCTTTTGTCATTTCACCGCGGGCAATCAACACCCGACCAATAGACGAATAAGGCTTCCCATTATGCCCATCAAAAGCGGCGCGGTAAATCTTTCCGTCAGGGAACCGTATTTGTCCTGAACCCTGGATTTGTAAGAAAAACACGTCAATTGGCTTTCCGTAAGCAAGCACCTTTGAAGATGCAACCGACAAATCTTTACGCGGTAACATTTGGGTCTTTTTATTCTTAGGGCGCGCCAAAATAGGTTCGGAAAATTCCAAGCTAGCAATACGGCGTACGGGAATTTCCGGTGCGTAATATGCGGTTAAAAGTCCGGTGTCTTCGCCAATAGTAATCGGCTCGAAATGGCTTTGAAAATACCGCACGGCATTGCTGCGATTTGCTTGAATATCCTCTGCAGACATACATGCCCTGCGCCAATCCTTATACTGACCAAATTTAGGCATTTCAGAATTGAGCCATTGTTTATCTGGTCTGCGCTTCCAAATTTTGCAGGTGCTTTGAAAGGCTTTTAAGGCGGGTGTAGGATCGGCGGTAGCCCAAAGGTTCAAGTTTGAAAATGCACCGGTTGGCGTAGGTATATCTACAAGTTCTTGACGTGCAGGGGGATTAATGCCTGTATCTTGTTCTAATTGTGTTGCTGGTTTAGAAAGTGGTTCCACATCTATGGGTGTAACGGGCGCTGCGATAGGTTCGGGCATTGCGGTAGGAGCGTCGGCTATCTGTTGTGGCACAGTAGGCGGCAAAGTGTCAGGCTCAGAGCCAGGAACAGAGCTAGGAACAGAGGTATTCGTAGTAGCGCATGCCCCTATGCACAGTGCGCCCATAAGAAATAAGTATTTTCTAAGTATCAGGCGAATGATCAGGTCCGTCCGCATCTGGGTTGTTGCTCGTGTGCGGCTCTACGCCTGCCAGTCGCCAGTTTGGGTTTTTGTCTTTTAAAATTCGTTCATAGCTCCAGATTTCCCGTACCCGCGATAGCATATCCATATCACCTTCAACAATTTTACCGTCTTTGTCCTTTAACGCAGTTGCCAATTCTGCGAAATAAGCAACGCGTATAATACCTGTATTGTCCTTTTTTTCTGCACTAACCACTTCTGCATCTATTAGCCTGGCTAAGTCTGTGGTTTGGGTAAGACCCTTGGTTTCCAAATCATCTATGGCGGCAAAGTATCTGTCCTTCACTTCCTCCGTAAGAAGAGCCTCTAAAGTGTCTTTATCACTCGTGGCAAATGCCTCCAATATCATGCCGTAAGCACCTTTAGCCCCATCAAGAAATTGCGATAGATTGAATGTAGAATCTGCGGCTGAAATTTGCCCAAGACCCTCCGCCGCAGGGCCAGAGAAGATAGGGTTTTCAGGTTTACGAGTGTCTAGCTTTTTCTCAGCATTGGGGTTGCCCAAAAAGCTCTCTAAAATATCATTTGCATCCTTGCCTACTTTTTGGCCCTTTTTTGGGCCTTTTTTGGGATCACCATTTGGCTTCTTGTTTGGATTTTGACCAACGTCTTTGCCCAATACGGAATATAATAACCCCCCGACAATTATGGTTAAAACTGCATATAAGATAATGTCTTGCATATTAGCTGTATTCCTGGTCGTTTTATTCTTACGAAATTATATTGTGTGGGCTTGAAATAGCCAATGTAAAAGTCCATGTTAACGACAACAAACAATTTTTCAAATCAATCTTACACTTATTTCATATCATAAAATTTAAAGGACGAAGATGGCCACGAAGAAAACAGAAATTCCAGCAAAGAAGCCGGTAAAAAAGGCAGAAAAAAAGGTTGTAAAAAAAGCTGTGAAAAAGCCGGCTGCTAAAGCTGCAAAAAAACCAGCTGCCAAGAAACCTGCCGCAAAGAAACCTGCCGCAAAGAAACCAATTGCAAAGCCTGCCGCGAAACCGACGGCATCTGCTGCACCAGTTGAGGCACCACAAGCCGCTCAACCCGCTCCTGAGCAACAAGGAAACAACGCAGAAATGGCTCAACCTATGCTGCGTATACTGGCTCAATATATTAAAGATGTCAGTTTTGAAAATCCCAATGCGCCGGATAGCTTGCGTCAAGATCAAGCCGCACCTGCAATTAGTATCAATATTGAAATCGGCCGCCAGATGATCGATGAAAATACAGTGGAAGTTGTCTTAATGCTCGGTGCCAAAGCTGAGCGAGACGGCAAGCCCGTATTCTTGTGTGAGCTTGAGTATGCCGGTCTATTCGCATTTGGCAATATCGCCGAAGATCATATTCAGCCTATGCTCCTCATCGAATGTCCACGCCTCTTATTCCCTTTCGCTCGCCAAATTATTGCTGAGCTGACCCAAAATGGTGGTTACCCGCCTATTTTGCTTGAGCCACCGGACTTTGCTTCTATGTTCCGCGATGAAATGATGCGCCGCGCCCAGGAAACTGGCGGTAGCGTCACTTTTAACTAGGACAACGATTTGGTAGCGCCCATAAAAATTGGTATTTTGGGTGCTGCGGGTCGCATGGGCTGTGCTCTGCGCTGCGAAATTGCTAAACACAATAAGTCTAAACTGGTTGCGGCTTTGGTTGCGCCAGATGCTGATCCATTGGGTAAAGACGCAGGCGGTGTGAATTTTACATCAGATGTGCGTGCGGCACTTGATATCTGTGACGTTTTGATAGATTTTTCCCATCCCAAGGCGGCCATAGATGCGGCTTTGATGATGTTCGGAACGCCTTGCAGCACTTTGGTTACAGGCACAACGGGCTATTCTGCTACGGAAGAAAAAGCCTTAGAGCAAGCGGCAAGCGCCATCACTTTGGTTAAGTCCGGCAATTTTTCCATTGGCATTTGCGTGTTGGAAAACCTGGTCACTAAGGCTGCCGCCTCCCTACCTAAAGATTGGGACGCAGATATACTTGATATCCACCATAACCAGAAAAAAGATAGGCCGTCTGGTACTGCGCTTATGCTCGGCCGCGCTTTAGAAGCCGGTGGACAGCATATAGACCCGACCGAATTTGCGTCCTTACGCCACGGCGGTGTTATTGGAGAACACTCGGTTTACCTTAGTGACCATATGGAAACCATCACCCTAACCCACTCCGCCGTAAACCGCGCCGTATTTGCTAAAGGTGCGCTGACCGCTGCTCTGTGGGCAGCCCAGCAAGACACCGGGCTTTACGATATGCGAGATGTTTTAGATTTATGAGTAAAATAACTTATACGGGCGCGTGTTTGTGTGGCACCGTAAAATATGAACTGTCTGGGGACAAAAAAGAAATTCGCGGCGTCACCGCCTGTCATTGTCAGCAATGTCGCCGTTGGAGTGGACATCATTGGGCGTCTGTGCGCGCACCAAGGTCCTGCCTGAGCATTACTAAAGGTGAAGACAATATCAGATGGTACACATCGTCCGAGAAAGCAAAGCGTGGGTTTTGTAAAACCTGCGGTTCAGCTTTATTTTGGCACGGGCTTGGTTATCCATCATTGGCAGACAAAATTGACGTATCTGCCGGCTCCCTTAACGGTGCGGGAGATATGAAAATTTTCCGCCATATTTTTTGCAAATTCAAAGGCAGTTTTTACCAATTAAAAGACGGGGCCGAAATCTTTGATACGTTTCCGCCGTTCTGATGCACATCCGTAGAGACGATTTATCAGGTGCTGAAATACAGGCATTGCTGCAAGAACATCTTGCGGACGCTTATAGGAATTCACCGCCCGACAGTGTCTATGCGCTGGATTTAACCGAGCTGTGCAAACCGGACATCAGTTTTTGGAGTATCTGGGAGGAAGATATATTACTGGGGTGCGGTGCGCTCAAAGAGCTCGATAAAACCCACGGCGAGATTAAATCTATGCGCACAACGGAAGCCGCCCTTAAGCGAGGTGTTGGCAGTATGATGGTCGCGCACATAATAGAGCAAGCAAAGACAAGAGGTTATAGTCGGTTAAGTTTGGAGACAGGCTCTAACGAGCCTTATGCACCTGCCCGCGCGCTCTATGCTAAGTTCGGGTTTGAAGAATGCGGCCCATTTGCAGATTACGAAGCCGACGGCGAAGATGGGGCGTTCAGCCTGTTTATGACATTGGTTTTATAACTACCACTCCCGACTACCATTCGCCAACTACCACTCACCGGTATTTTTCATGTCTTTCCACGGAGACCTCGCAGGCAAAGGCGTGCCCTTCTGTAATAGTTCCACAGATACGCCGTCCGGCGAGCGGACAAAAGCCATACGGCCATCATGGGGCGGTCGGTTTATACTATAACCCATATCCATTAGGTGTTGGCACTTCGCGTAGATATTGTCCGTCCGGTACGCCAGATGCCCGAAATTGCGCCCACCTGAATAAACCTCCGCGTTTTCTTCTCCCTCTGCAGGCCAATTATATGTGAGCTCCAACATGGGCAGGCCAGCAATGAAACCACTTTCCTTGCCCGTAAGCTGTGCTCTTTTGATGTCGGCCTTTGTAGCTAAAAACAGTAAGGTAAATCGACCACCTTCATTATCTACGCGGCGTAGCTCTTTGAGGCCAAGACCTTCACAGTAAAACCGCAAACTGTCATCAATACTGCTTATACGCACCATTGTGTGTAAAAAATCCATCTTTATCTCTCTTTCAATCAATTAATATTTGGCTCTAACCTTGTTTCACACCTATGTTAAGGCCAGAAGACTAATCAGAAGACTAATCATAAAACACACGACAGCATATAAATTTAAACGGAGACACTATGTCCAAACCCATAATCGGCATTTTATCAGGAAGCACTCGCGCGGCGTCTTTGAACCGCAAACTGACCACGGCCATGGCTCATGTATTCGAAGGCGATGGTGCACAAGTTCAAATTATTGACCTAAATAATTATGATATGCCTATTTATAATGGGGACTATGAAGAAGCAGAAGGCGTACCGGAAGCTACAAAGCGGCTGGTAGCAGACCTTAGCGCTTGCGACGGCGTATTTATTGCAACGCCGGAATATAATGGCTGCATGCCAGCATTGTTGAAAAACGCAATTGATTGGACAACGCGTGTTGAGCTTGGTCAATTTACGGGGCCTATCTACGGGATTGGCTCAGCAACACCGGGGCCTTTGTCAGGTATTATGGCGCTGCGGCAATTGCATTTTATTTTAACAAGGCTAGGTGCGCAAGTCGTACCAACTCAGCTAGGTGTTGGTCATTACGGTGCAGCATTTAATACGGAAGGTCACCTGGCTGACGCGGGCACTTTGTCGCGCGCAGAAACATTGGCGCGGCAGATGCTATCGGCTATAGGAAACTAAAAATAATATAAAATAAAATTGAAAGACGGTACTGGGGGAGAATTAATCCATGCATGCAATGACATCTTTAGCGCTGATCTGGACGGCTGTGTTTTTAGCAACTATTGCGGCGCGCTGGACTCGGCTAACGCCTGTTCTTTGGTTTTTGTTTTTTGGCGCGGTTATGGTCAACACCGGATTGCTGCCAGAACACGCTGACCCGTTTATTGCTGGGTTTGCCGAGCTTGGTATCATTGTCATTATGTTTGCCATTGGATTTGAAGAAGACACATCCAAATTCATTGATAGTATCAAGAAAAGCTGGGGTATTGCATTTTTCGGCGGGGTCGCGCCGTTCACTGCCGCATTTTTTGTGGCCGATTATTTTTGGCACGACCTCAATATATCTCTAATGTGCGGACTGACTATGACCGCAACGGCGGTCTCTCTCACAATGGTGTCCTTGCACTCTGAAGGTCTAGGGCAATCGAAAGTAGCCTCGCGGATTATGACGTCGGCATTGCTCGATGATATCGCTTCATTGGCGCTACTTGCCGTATTGGTGCCGATTGCGTCGGGAACAGCAGCCGTGACGCCCGTTGGGATAGCTCTCATTATGGGCAAAAGCGTCTTGTTCTTCCTCATCATATCCTTACTCGGCGCATGGATTTTCCCGCACAAACCAAAGGGTTGGTTCCGCAAAGTACCTTTCCTCGGTCATGTGGGCATTGCCAGTATTTTGAAATTTGGCAAAGGCGAACACGCGACCTTAACGGTATTGTTGATGGCCGTTCTTATTGGACTTCTGGCCCATGAGTTCGGATTTCATCCGGCGGTCGGTGCCTTCATGGCCGGGCTGATATTGAAGCAAGAATATTTCCATTTTGGCAACAACACAAAATCTCACAAACAAACATCTCAAATAATCGACAATGTTGCCTTTAGCTGGCTCGGCCCCGTGTTTTTTGTACATTTGGGCGCGCAGATAATTTTCATGCCGGACGTGCTCATGGCAATAATCCCTCATGTGATTGCTATGACCTTAATTTTGGCGGTGGCACAAGTCGCATCCGCATCTATCGCGGCGCGCTATACGGGCGGCATGCGCTGGCCCGGCGCTATGATGATCGGCTTTGGCATGTTGGGACGGGCAGAGCTTGCTTGTGTGGTTATGGATATCGCTTATACACAAAACCATATCCTGCCTATCGAGGCTTTTTACACCCTAATGATAACGGCGTTCTGGCTCAATCTGGCGGTGCCGATTACCATTCGCTTATGGAAACCGGTTTATAAACGTGATTTAAACTTGCATGAACGGGTCGTCGTACCGGGACCCAAAGATTATTCGGAAATTGGCTGATGGCTAATCCTAAGAAGAAGCTCCTTAAAAAGAAGCCCCCTAAAAAGAAACTGCCGCGCCCCAAACTCACCCGTGCCAAAATCGCGGAGATGTTTGCTTTGTGGCAGAAAATGGACCCAAAACCTGAGACCGAACTGAACTATCATAACCCCTACACATTGGTAGTAGCGGTCGCTCTTTCGGCGCAGTCCACGGATGTCGGCGTTAACAAGGCAACCAAAGCTTTATTTGCAACTGCTGATACGCCGGAGAAAATGCTGACTATCGGCGAAGAAGGGTTGCGGGACTATATTAAAACCATCGGACTTTATAAAACCAAAGCTAAGAACGTTATCGGGCTTTCGCAAAGATTAGTGGATGTATTTAACAGCAAAGTACCTGACAACCGATCTGACCTGGAAAGCCTACCCGGTGTTGGTCGTAAGACGGCAAATGTTGTTCTCAATGTTGCATTTGGTCAACCTACTATGGCGGTGGACACCCATATCTTTAGAGTTGGCAACCGCACTGGCATGGCACCGGGCAAGAACCCGCTTGAGGTTGAGCTTAATCTTTTGAAAGTTATCCCGCCGCAATATGCCGTCCACGCCCATCACTGGTTAATTTTACATGGGCGTTATACGTGTAAAGCCCGTACACCCATGTGTTATAACTGTGTGGTTTCGGATATCTGCGCATTCAAAAACAAGACCAAGCCTGCAGACTAGCCTCGCTCGTCGTAAATATGGATTTCCATACTGTCGTAAGTGAAGCTACATTTTCGGCTGGTTTTTGTGGCTACAACGTTAGTCATAGTGATACCTGTTGCTTCGATTTCAACAAAAGCAGCATAGGCATCCTGCACCAAAGTAATGATGGTGAATAAATTTGGCTTATCATCATGACGGGCAAATTCCCCGGCAAAAAAGAATGGGTGAGTAACCTCATTAAATTCCCGTTTCTTACTTTGGCTGTGCACACAAATCTGCATATCCGAACCAGCAGAGTAAATATCACAGACATGTCCGCTACCCTGCCAGTCTTTTTCGGTACGGCGCGTAAGACCGAGTGCAGTTACAAAAATTTCTTTGTATGCCTCGCGGTTGCACCCTTCGTCGTCTGCTTCTAAATGCGCAGGGTTGGCTCCCACAATCAGTTTAGTTTCCGGCATAAACCCGGCGCGCTCAAATATAAGTGCATCGCGCATGAGCCCGGGCGAGCCCTTATAATACTGGCGAACAAAAAGGCCCACAACAAGCACCAAAAATACGATGACCGCAAGGAATATACTAAATTGCCACACCAAAACCGGGTCTGATAATACAGCCATACGCCCACGGAATTGCGGCATTTGGGAAACTTCATTTAAATTATCCCGCCAAACTTTATACAACAGCATCTGAATAAGCGCGAAAGCCGGCACAGATATAAGCGTCACCGCCGCAAAGCCCATGGCAAGAAATTTCCAGCCTCTCGGTGCGTTAACCTTGGAATAGGCGCGGACATATGCGTCTTCGGTTAAGCGCAGGTCTTGCATGTTCTCAGAGACTTGATAAGCCCATTCATTTCGCGCTTCTTGCTCAAGGTTTTTTGATAGAAATGCCATACGCAGCGCGAACACCACCGCAAGCAGGCCTGTGACACACAGAGCCCAAAAAAACGGAATATCATACCCAAAACCAGCCATATCAACCTTGTTAGTTTATAACGAAATAATGGTTTAATTCAGTCTTGCCCATAAATCCACAAAATAAATTCACAAAAACACATCGAGCACACATGAAAAAACCCGCGCCTGAAATTCAGACGCGGGCTTCGCATTCAATAGATGTGTAAGGGCTTAGCCTTTAGGATCTTTCATGGCTGCACCAAGAATGTCGCCGAGAGACGCGCCGGAATCAGAAGATCCGTATTGTGCCACAGCTTCTTTTTCGTCTGCAATTTCCAGAGCTTTAATGGACAAGGTCACCTGACCAGTTCTCTTGTCTGTTCTGATAACCCTTGCGTCGACTTTGTCGCCAACTGCGAAGCGTTCCGGACGTTGTTCGGAGTGCTCACGGGACAGGTCGTTCTTACGGATAAAGGCTTTGGTCTCTGCGCCTTCATCGCCGAAGAGAACTTCGATGCCGCCGCGATTAACCTCAACAACCTTACAAGTAACAGTTTTACCTTTTGGTGTAGAGGCTTTACCGCCAGGTGCTGCACCTGTGTCTTTAGTCAATTGCTTGACACCAAGACTGATGCGTTCTTTGTCGATATCAACTTCAAGTATCTTGGCTTCAACCATGTCACCTTTAGTGTAAGTAGCCAAAGCATCTTCGCCGGACAAATCCCAAGACAGGTCTGACAAATGCGCCATACCGTCAATTTCACCGTCCAGACCGATAAACAGGCCAAACTCAGTGATAGAACGAACCTCACCGTTAATAACAGTGCCAACTGGGAAACGTTCCGCGAAACTATCCCAAGGATTACCCAGCAATTGTTTCATACCAAGTGAGATACGGCGTTTTTCTTGGTCAACTTCCAAGACAACAACATCAACTTCTTGTGTCGTAGAAACGATTTTACCTGGGTGGATATTTTTCTTGGTCCAGCTCATTTCAGAAACATGGACAAGACCTTCAACACCGTCTTCTAGTTCAACAAATGCACCATAATCGGCGATATTGGAAATAGTACCGGTAAGCTTGGTACCTTCCGGATAACGAGCAACTGCGGACATCCATGGATCTTCGCTAAGTTGCTTGATGCCAAGGCTAATGCGCTGGGTTTCTTGGTTGATACGGATCAATTTAACTTTGATCGTATCGCCAACCGTTAGGATTTGACTTGGGTGGCTGATGCGGCTCCAAGACATGTCTGTAACATGCAAGAGACCGTCAATACCGCCGAGGTCGACAAATGCACCGTAATCAGTGATATTTTTGACAATACCTTCGCGCTCTTCACCCTCTTTAAGGTTTTCGATAAGCTCAGAACGTTGCTCTGCGCGGCTCTCTTCAAGGATAGCGCGGCGCGATACAACGATATTGTTGCGCGGACGGTCCATTTTCAAGATCATGAAAGGTTGTACTTCGTTCATCAAAGGTGTGATGTCGCGCACAGGACGGATATCAACTTGTGAACCTGGTAAGAAAGCATTTACGCCGCCCAGATCAACGGTGAATCCACCTTTAACACGGCCAACAATTGCACCTTTAACAGGTTGCTTAGCTTCACATTCTTTAACAAGCTTGAGCCAGCTTTCTTCGCGGCGCGCTTTGTCACGTGACAATACGGCATCACCAAGAGCGTTTTCAATGCGTTCTAGAAAAATTTCAACTTTGTCGCCAACTTTGACAACGTCATCGCTTGCGGGATCATAAAATTCACGAAGCGGGATGCGGCCCTCAGTTTTAAGGCCGATATCAACAATAACAATATCTTTTTCAATACCGGTAATTGTGCCGGTAACTACGCCGCCTTCTTTCATATTGCTGGTCTCAAGTGAGGCCTCCAGCATTGCTG
The DNA here is from genome assembly GCA_021776675.1 of Robiginitomaculum sp. GTDB lineage: Bacteria > Pseudomonadota > Alphaproteobacteria > Caulobacterales > Maricaulaceae > Robiginitomaculum_A. The sequence goes on along the minus strand of JAJFFM010000238.1, from coordinate 2,221 downwards.
CGAAATCGTCTGTTGTTGGATTTAGGGATTCTTGAGCTGTGCTCATGGTATAGTCTCTTAGTGTATAGTGCCGGCTGGTCAGAACACTTCTGTACCAACGGTCTAGCCCGGCCAATCCGAGCGTAAGATGTTCAAAAGCTTATTTATGTGGCAATATGGTCTCTACCAAAGCCTTAACGCGTAAGAACGCGGCGTCTATAGACAAGTTTGTCGTATCAAGCAAGTGCGCATTTACCGCGGGCTTTAGGGGTGCTTCAGCCCGATTTTGGTCGCGGTTGTCGCGTTCGGTTAAATCAGCAGTGACTTTTGCCAAACTTACATCCTCGCCGTAAGACAACAACTCTTTATAGCGCCGCTCGGCCCGCACATCAGGCGAAGCATCTATATACAGTTTTACATCAGCATCCGGGCAAATCACTGTGCCAATATCACGGCCATCGAGTATTGCGCCTTTATAGGGACTACCAGGGTTTGCCGCAAAACCTCGCTGAAAATCGTAAAGCGCCGCCCGCACTTCGGCGTATATGGCAACCTTAGAAGCTGCGGCGCCAACGGGACCGCTTTTTAAAACTGGATTATCCAATTCTTTGGCTGTGACTTTTTTTGCCAATTTGGCCAATGCCAGACCATCAGTAAAATCTGCTTTAGCCTCCAAAGCTCGCAAACCCACGGCGCGGTATAATTTACCTGTGTCCAAATATGCATAGCCAAAATACGCAGCTAATTTCTTGGCCAACGTGCCTTTACCAGACGCGAATGTACCGTCTATGGCTATTGTTGTTGGGGTAGTTTTTATAGTTGTTTTTGTGGCGGTTTTGGTCATGAGACTTCTATATTTGCTCCGACCTCCGCCATAAGATCAAAAAAATCAGGGAAGCTGGTAGCAATCATACTTGCATCATCAATACGGACAGGCTTTTCGCTGGCCAGACCCAAAATTAATGCGCTCATAGCCATGCGGTGATCATGATGTGTCTTAACCCTAGCGCCGCCAATTATAGGCCCCCCAGATACGCAAAGCGTATCGCCGTCAATACTGGCTATTACGCCATTGGCTTTTAAGAGCTTTAATGTGCCAGCAAGGCGGTCGCTTTCTTTAACCCGAAGCTCCCCTAGCCCGTGCATCACCGTCGTGCCGCGTGCCGTTGCAGCTATGACGGCTAAAACCGGATATTCATCAACCATAGAAGGTACACGCTGCGGCATAACCGTAATACCATTTAAGCGAGAATGTTTCACATGTAGGTCTGCTATGGTTTCGCCGCCAGAACGGCGAAAATTGTCAGCCCGCAGGAATGCACCCATTTCGTTTAGCACTTCGAACAGACCCGAACGCGCATCATTCATCATCACGTTTTCAACAACAATGTCCGAACCCGGAACCATTAAGCCTGCCGCAATTAAAAAGGCTGCCGAAGACGGGTCACCCGGAACTTTGACCTGGGTGGCCTTTAAACGAACGGGGCCGTTTATTGAGATAATTTGACCTTTATCTTTAGGCTTGCGTACCACATCAATACCAAAAGCCGTTAACATATTTTCCGTATGATCTCGGGTTAAGCTGAGCTCGTGTAGCTCTGTAACCCCGTCCGTCTTTAATCCAGCCAGAAGCACGGCTGACTTTACCTGGGCAGAAGCGTGTGGTGGAGTATAGCTGAAGGGTTTAAGTTTACCGCCTTTGGTTTGCTTAAGAGGAAGCCTGTCTTTTTTAACCTCGAACTTTGCGCCCATTTCGCGCAGCGGGTCTAATACTCGACCCATAGGCCGTGATGATAAGCTCGCGTCACCTTTATACGAGACTTTAATATTATAAGCCGCAGCCGCGCCCATAATCAGGCGGGCGCCTGTGCCCGCATTGCCAAAATCAACAGGTATTTTTGGTGTACGCCAACCACGGTCTGCCCGTCCTGTTACCTGCCAATGTCCATCTGCTATGCGTTTAACTTTTGCACCAAAGGCCCGCATTGCTTCTGCCGTATGCAATATATCGTCACCTTCTAAAAGTCCGGTAATTTCCGTCACGCCTTCAGCCAGCGCCCCTAGTATCAAAGCACGGTGGGATACAGATTTATCGCCAGGCGCACATACCCGTCCACTTAATGGTGTTTCAGGTTTTTGTGATTTAGCAGATAAAATCAAATGTTTGTTATCACACTAATTAGGCAAAAACTGTTGACATGCAAAATACAAACTCAAAACAGGCGCATTTATAGCGAAGAGA
>JAJFFM010000237.1 GCA_021776675.1 Robiginitomaculum sp. | reverse complement strand
TTTATCCGCCAAGCCATCAATTATGAAGCACGTCGCCAAATTGACATTTTGGAGGCAGGCGGTGAAATCCATCAGGAAACCCGCTTGTTCGATAACAAAAAAGGCGAAACCCGCTCCATGCGCTCCAAAGAGGATGCTCATGATTACCGTTATTTCCCGGATCCGGATTTGCTACCGATTAAAATCACCGACAAATATATTGCAGATATCAAAGCCGATATGCCGGAGCTTCCTGATGCGCGCAAAGCAAGGTTTGTGTCTGAATACGGTATCCCTGCTTACGATGCGGGTATCCTGACGGCTGACAAAGCCAAGGGTGATTTCTATGAACGGCTCGCCGAAGATAGAGATGCCAAAATCGCCGCGAACTGGATGATGGGTGATTTGTTCGGTGCACTGAACAAGGCTGGCACAGATTTGGAGGATAGTCCGGTCAACTCTGACGGGCTTGGCGGTTTGCTCGACCGAATTGCCGATAAAACCATCTCTGGAAAGATTGCCAAAGACGTGTTTGAAAAAATGTTTGAAGGCGGTGCCAAAACAAAAAAAAGCGCAGATGAAATCATCGAGCGGGATGGCCTGAAACAGGTTACGGATACAGGCGCTATCGAAAAAATGGTGCAAGACGTGATTGATGCCAATGCAGACCAAGCCGCCAAGGTTGCAGACAATCCGCGCCTCATCGGTTTCTTTGTTGGCCAAGTCATGAAAGCCTCAGGCGGCAAAGCCAACCCGCAAGCCGTCAACGAAATCTTGCGCAAGAAGTTGGGGCTTTAGTATAGAGTGACCCCACTTAATTCTAAATACACAGGTATTCTCTGGGTCAATGTAATTATCCTTGCGGCGGGGGTAGGCGGTATGGTTTGGTATAAGTGGCACAATGTAATGTATGCTAGTGGTGCAGGGCTCGGCATTGGTGCCGTAGAATATATATTCATGCGGGTGTCGCTGGGGCGTAAGCAGGCAAATGAACAAGACGCAGATAAGTAAAGACTAAAACAAGGACGAATATGACTATCAAAACCAAGAAATCGAAATCCGTTTCCAAGGCGGTTAAATCCCGCATCACCGCGCGGGCATTCCTAGATAGACCTGTCCCGCCGGAAGTTTTGCGTAAGATATTCAACAAAGCCCGCCGCGCGCCATCCGGCGGAAATTTACAGCCGTGGAATGTGCATGTGATGACTGGCAAGCCTCTGAACGCATTTCGCAGTGAAGTAATAGGCAAGCTCATGAAGGGCGAAACTGAAGGCGACACATTTCCGCCTTATCCGTCGCCGCTATGGGAACCTATGCGGTCTTGGCGTTATAAGTTGGGCGAGGATATGTATGGGTTATTGGGTATCCCCAAAGATGACAAGCCTGCACGTTTGATGCAAGTTGGTCAGAACTTTAATTTCTTTGGCGCACCCGTTGGGATTTTGATCACCGGAGACAAGCGTCTAGAAGTGCCGCAATATTATGATATTGGCATTTATTTGCAGACGGTAATGCTGCTTGCCCGTGAGCAAGGTTTGCACACAGCACCTCAAGGCGCGTGGCGTGCATTCCCTGACACGGTCAAGAAGCACACAGAACATCCTGACGAACAACATATTCTTGTGGGTATGTCTATGGGGTATGCTGATCCAGATGCGCCCGTAAATGATCTCGTCGCCGACCGTGCGGAGCTACATGAGTTGGTAAAATTTTACGATTGAGTAACCTAAGTTATAAAAAGATTTAGATAAACCGACTGAAAAGTCGGTTTTTTCATGTTTATTGATTTAATTATATCTAATTACTAGTTGGTTGTTAGTTTTTTAATACTATACTATAGTTGAAATTAATAACTATTAATTATTTAGTAATCATAATTAACCCTAGTATAAACTAAACATAAATAATCATTTACTTGCTTTAACCAAGGTAAACCTTCGTTAATCTTTGCAGCAATTAACCTTATCTAAACCCCATCCGCGCAGATATGAATTATCAAAGCAGGAGACATTGATAAAATGCCGAAGCGGAGATCGCCACAAGGACTATCTATGATGGGTTTATCCGAAGGTGTTAGGTGAATGAAGAAAATGGGGGGCATTATGGCCTTTACAGATGTAGAAGTAAAAGAGGCCCGCGAGGCCGTTATAGCAAAAGCCGAAGCTGCGGATTTGTTCCGTCTCGGTCTTATATATTCCACAGACCATGAGGACAGAGGTCCGGACATGATTGAAGCCCATAAATGGTTCAATCTTGCTGCACTTCTTGGCTCACAGCCTGCTCAGGCATATCGCAGTGAGCTGACGCTGGAAATGAGCAATGATGATGTAACTTTGGCTCAACGTGCGGCGCGCGGATGGCTTGCGGAAAACCGCAAAAAAGTGGTTACCGCATACGCTGCATAAGAACACTTTCTAAGCCAAGCTGTACTTTAGGTTATTTTAGGCTAATCCGGCGCGCAATAAGTCGTGCATATGGATGATGCCAACGGGTTTACCGGCTGAAAGTACAAATATTTGCATCACTTTGGGTAGCTTTGCCGTCATAATATTGAGGGCTTCTGCCGCCAATGTGTCTGGTGTTATCGTTTTAGGTTCACTTGTCATTATTATTTTGACATTGGCCTTTGGCAAATCTTTATCGAGACTACGGCGAATGTCGCCGTCCGTGATGATACCGCATAAAACTCCGGCTTTATCTGTGACACCTACACAGCCAAAGCCTTTTTCGCTCATAACCGATAAAGCGGCCTCCATATGGCTATTATCCGTAATAAGCGGCAAACGGTCACCAGAGTGCATTAAATCCGCCGCCGATTGTAATTGCGCCCCCAAAGTGCCGCCTGGATGAAATTCTTTGAAATCCCCAGCGGTAAACCCTCTAGATTCTAGTAAAGCCACGGCCAGAGCGTCACCAAGTGCCATTTGTAAAGTGGTGGATGTGGTCGGTGCTCCGGTTATAGTGCAAGCTTCCGGTGTACCCGGAAGCAACAATAAATAGTCGCTAGCATTGGCCAAACTACTATTATTTTTACAGGTCATAGCGACCAAAGGCACACCGCCTCTTTTGCAAAATTGAATAATGTCAGCCAATTCTGTGGTTTCGCCAGAGCGGGATAGGGCGATAACACAATCATTTTTGGTAATCATGCCCATATCGCCGTGGCTGGCCTCGGTCGGGTGGATATAGAGGGAAGGCGTGCCTGTAGACGCCAATGTGGCGGCAATCTTTCGCGCGACATGGCCGCTTTTGCCGACACCGGTAAGTACGGTATGCCCTGATATGGATTTTATGCCGTCCACCACCGCGACGAAATTTGCGTCAAGATTATCTGCGAGGGTAGCCAAACCTTCGGCTTCTATCTCGATTACCCGGCGGGCTACATTTACGGCGTCAAATTTTGTCACTGATTTATTCATATTTGGGTTCTTATCAGAAGAGTTTACGAATGTGAATAGGGCGGATAGTAATGCCGCGTGTGACGACCTTTATAGGGGACCAAGTAAACTTTTTCATAATCTCTGTGCTACTGATGCTGCGGGTTTTTTGTACGGCCTTACGGTCACGAAATGTCTGTGGCAGGCCTTTGATACCGTCTTTAATACCACGTAAAGTTGGCTTAAACCGCCCTTTACGGAATAGAGCCCAGCCTAAATAGGCCAAATTGGCGGCAATATGAAATGGCGTCAGCAAGATCAGGAGCGGCCAGGGCATATTTTTGAAAAACGTCCATATCCTGTTTTTTGTACCATGATATATGGCAAATTCTGGGATTTTGCTCGAAAGGCCTGAGCTAATATGATCCACGATAGCAGTTGGTGATTGCAGGCATTCGCCGCCGGATAATTGCATGCGAAAGGCTAGGTCTACATCTTCGTGATAGCAAAAGAACCGTTCGTCAAATCCGCCGAGGGACAAAAATTTGGTGCGGTGATAGAGAGCGGCTGCGGCACAAGGCCCAAACACTAACCCAGTCTCTGGCGGTGCCATCTGCTTGCCATATCCTGCACGAAAGGCAATACCGGAGAAATGGTAGCAATCTCCTACACCGTCCAGAGTAGGTGTGTCGGCGAGAGCTAAATATTGTGCCGAACCGACCATAGTTATGTTAGATGCGGTATTAGATGCATTTAGTA
>JAJFFM010000236.1 GCA_021776675.1 Robiginitomaculum sp. | reverse complement strand
GCTCCGCACCCGTAAGTCCAAGAGGTCAGCTTCACCTTGGTTTTCGAAAACGATGAATTTTTCACTATCAGCGACAATGACCCATGTTGCGTGTGCTATTTTCATACCCAGTTCTCCTTTGCGCAGATTATACACCTAATGAGAGTGAAGGGCAAAGCATTTTCATGCAATGTTAATATAGTAGCAAAGCTTTATTCGCGGGATCGTCACCGTTAGGCGGCCTCAAAAAAAACCTGCCGCACCAGTTTAAATAGCATGCCATTTAAACCACTATAGATGAATGGGTGCGCGAGAAGCTGGCCTTACGCGCTTCGTTGCAATTGATAAAATCAATTGCGGTGTTACTGGTTTTGCGCAGCGTTCAACGATTGGATTGCCACTTTGTGGCAACCTCATGCTTACGCATTCGGCGCATAACTACAATCAGTCCACTGGACTGATTGTTCGCCTTTGGCGATTGCTATGCGACTTCGAAAAGTCCAGCCGCACCCATGCCGCCGCCTACGCACATTGTGCTGACTACGTATTTTGCGCCGCGGCGTTTGCCTTCGATTAGGGAATGCGCGACCATGCGTGCGCCGCTCATGCCGTAAGGATGGCCGATGGAAATTGCGCCGCCGTTGACGTTGAGGCGATCGGACGGAATGCCTAATTTGTCGCGGCAATAAATAACCTGCACAGCAAATGCTTCGTTCAGTTCCCACAGATCAATATCGTCCATAGTCAGCCCGTTGGCTTTCAAGAGTTTAGGGATAGCGAATACGGGCCCGATGCCCATTTCATCTGGCTCTAGACCAGCGACAGCCATACCGCGGTAAATGCCGAGCGGGGAAAGCCCGCGTTTTTCAGCTTCTTTGGCTTCCATCAATATACTTACCGACGCACCGTCCGACAGTTGGCTGGCATTACCGGCCGTAATAGTGAAGTCTTCTCCACGGACAGGTTTAAGGCCAGATAAGCCTTCTGCAGTCGTACCTGGGCGATTACCTTGGTCTTTGTCCAATGTGTACTCGGCTTCAGAGATTTCACCTGTCTCTTTGTTTTGGATTTTCATAGTTGCGGTCAGCGGGACAATTTCATCATCAAAAGCCCCAGACTCTTGAGCCGCATGAGTGCGATCTTGTGAGCTTGCTGCATATTCGTCCATAGCCTCGCGAGAAACACCGTATCTTTTGGCAACAATTTCCGCCGTATCGATCATCTGGATATAGGCTTGAGGATGGTTTTTCAGGACGCTCATATCTGGTGCAACCCGCATTTCAGGTGTCTGCACCATAGAAATACTTTCAACGCCACCTCCAATAGCAATTTGGTGGCCGTCGCATATGATTTGCTTGGCAGCAATACCAATAGCCATCATGCCGGATGAACATTGGCGGTCAACGCTTTGTGCCGCAACGGAAACGGGCAGGGAAGATGCGAGCACAGAATTACGGCCAATAGTTACTTGTACGCCCTGTTGCATGGCACAACCTATGATGACATCATCAACTTCACCGCCGTCAATACCTGCGCGTTTAACGGCGGCATCGATACAATGTCCTGTCAACGTCGGAGAAGGCGTGGCGTTAAATGCGCCTCTATAGGCTTTACCGATAGGGGTGCGGGCGGTGGATACGATGACGGCTTCTCTCATGATGTTCTCCAATAATGGCTTTAAGTATAGGCTTTGGGATGATATGCAAAAAGTTGTATATGCGGGTTCAGAACTTATTTGCCAAGAGAAAATAGGTTTTATCACTATTTTTTTACCTTTGTGCGTTTATGTTGTGTGAGCACAAAGAGAAATGGCTAATATGTTTGCGCGCAAAGTCTTAATCGTATTTTTTTCCGTCTTATGGATGATCTCTGCTATGGGCCAATTTGCCTATGGGCAAAGCGAGACAGAACAAGCGCCAGTTCCAATTCCGTTTACTGATGCTTTGTTAAGAGCATCTATTTCGAGTATTGAAAATAACGCAGCACTTACCGCCGAAGACAAAACCCGAATTATAGATATATACAACATTGCGGCGGTGCGGTTGGCTGAGGGTAAAGCCAGTGAAAGTATGGGGTGGGAGTTTGCCGCCAAGCTGGAAAATGCTCCTGAGTTGATTAGAGCGTTAGAGCTTGAAACAATCGCAGTGCGTGAAACTCTGCGCCGATCTCGCATCCATATGATGGCGGTTTATAGTGAACGTAGCCTAGAAGAGTTGGAGCAGAGCCTTGTACAAGAACAAAGCAATGTCGGAACTTTACGTGGGCTCATGAAACAATATGACGAAGATTTACAAGCTTTGGAACTGCGACCTGCTCAAGCATTGGAAGAGATTGCGGCTCTCGATCAAAGCATTGCTGCGCGCGCGGCGGTTTCTAATGGCGCTGGCGGCACGGGTGGCACTGGTGGCACTGAAATAAGCGGGCTTGAACAAGCTACATCCGTATTGAACCAAGCACATTTATTTGCAGAGCGTCAAGAGACACGTCGTTTGGGACAAGAGATATCCAGTATTTCTGCGCGCCGTAAAGTTCTTGATAAACAGCTGAGCTTAACGCGCGCAAAGGTTAACTATTCAAACGCTCTAGTGTCAGTCCTCAGTGAACGGACAGGTGCCGCTCGTACAGATGGTGCGCGCATGCGTTTTGATGATGCAGGGGAAGAAGCCGCAGAATTCGTGGGCGATCATGCAATGGTCTTGGCCTATGCACAGGAGAACGTAAAACTTGCACAAAGAAATTTGGACATAGCAAGCTCGGAAGGTAATTTACCCGAAGAGGTCACACAAATTGGTATCAAATTACAACAGGTGAGGTTTGATGCAAATGTAACGGAGCAAATTCTCGGCAGTAATCGGGTCAACAAAGCTTACGGCGCACATTTGCGGAGTTTGCGCAAAAAACAGCCAAAAATTTCAGATATTCAACAGCTTATAAAATCACGCGAAACGGATCTGCAAAATGCTTTATTTCAGCGCATAACCTCACAAGAAGATATCGGTATTTTTAATGCAAGCTCGTTGGATATTGCCGCGTTGAAACTTGTCTATGATCTAGAAAATGGTGTTAGTCTGGATTTAAGCGAAAGCGATATTGAACATTTGCAACGAGCATATGATAGTCGGCGCGGCCATTTGAACGAATTGGCATCTGTCGCGTCTTTGAAGGCGAGAAAACTGGAAGAAGTCAATGTATTGCACCAACAATTGCTCGACGAGGTGAAAGCGTTATGTGTTTTGCTAGACAGTAATTTATTGTGGCTGCCTAGTACGGAAACGCTTGGTTTGTCGTGGCCGGGCAAAGTGGGTAAAGGTTTTTTTCTAACCTTTAATGCCGATAATCTTACGTCGACTGGTAAGGCGTTTGTTAATGGAGTACGTAATTCGTATTTTATTATTTTCCTAGGCCTGGGTTTTTTAGCCGCTCTGCATATGCTACGTGAACGGATAAAGTTGCTCGTCACTAATATGAGTGCGAAGGTGGGGCGTGTCCAAAAAGACGGGTATAGCTTAACACCATTGGCTTTGTTTGATGGTGCTGCGCGGGCAGTGATAATCGTAGGTATGCTCGTAATTCTTGGGGTGGTTTTTGCATTATCTGGGTCAGATTCAAGGTTTGTCATAGATTTGACACATACATGTTTTATTTTATCTGGACCGTTATTAGTTTTTCTGAGTTTGCAGGCATGGAGCAAAAAGGGACGACTGTTCGACTTGCATTTTAGGGTCGACCGTCAATTGCGAGATAGATTACTTGCCAATGTTCCTTGGTTGCTCGTTATCCTAAGTATCGGTGTATTCTTGGTAGGGCAGACTAGTAGTGTGTTAGAATTTGATTCAGGTGCAGCTGCTCTTGGGGTGTTTGGTTTTTTAATTGGGTCGTTAGGCGTTTCCTGGTTTTCTTTGCAAATGGCATGGTCACGCTCAAAGGTATTTATGAGCAAAGGCCGTGAAGCCGAAGGCATGTATTTACGGAATGAACGTTGGTTCTTAGCCCTTGGTGTCATCGTACCTTTCGGGACGGCTTTACTGGCCGGATTTGGATATTTCGAAACTGCGCAACTATTACTCACGCGGTTTTTCGTTTCATTTTGTGTTCTGATGGGAGCCTATCTCATACACGGTCTTATGAAACGTACATTGGTGATAGCTCAGCGTCGTCTAGCACTGGAGCAAGCACGGGCGCGTCGGGACCGTGCTGTCAAGGAACGCATGGACAAAGCCGCAGCCGAAGAGCGCGGCGAGGTTTCTGTGCCCAAACTCAACACGGACAGTATCGACCTGGAAACGATAAACCGCCAATCAAAACAGCTCATTAATGTAACCGTATTCGTAGTGACGGTTGGGGCGTTATGGGCACTGTGGAGCAATATTCTACCAGCCCTTTCCGTATTTGATACTGTACGTATCGGGGGTTATAAGGAAATCACCAGTACGGGAATAGTGCCTGTTGATATCACATTATGGAATGTCATGCAGGCATTTGGCATAGGTATCATTACATGGTTCGCGGCACGTAACCTTCCAGGTTTCTTGGAAATGTTTGTGCTCAAACGTGTGAATATGGCACAAAGTTCCCGCTTTGCCATCGTCACCGTGCTTGGCTATATCATCTTCATTATCGGTGTGTTTGTCGCTTTTGAGAAGCTCGGCACCCAATGGTCACAGTTCCAGTGGATTGTTGCCGCCTTCGGTGTTGGTATCGGTTTTGGTCTACAAGCTATATTCGCCAACTTTATTTCGGGCCTTATTATCTTATTTGAACGACCAGTGCGCATCGGGGACTATGTCACCATTGGAGACATTAGCGGTACCGTGACCCGTATTCAAATCCGTGCCACTACTTTGCTCGATCTTGACAACAAAGAAATTCTCATCCCCAATCAGGAACTGGTCACCCAACAAGTGACTAACTGGACACTGGCAAACCCTGTGACAAGGTTGATTATCAAGGTCGGGATAGCCTATGGTTCTGATACTGAAAAAGCCCATAAAGTTATGTTGGAAACCATCCGGGAAAACCCGAATGTGCTGAATAATCCAGAACCAACAGTGTTGTTCCTCGGCTTTGGCGATAGCTCTCTTGATTTTGAACTCCGCTCATTCTTGCGTGACTTTACGCAACGGTTCATAGTGTCCCACGAACTTCACATGGCTATAGATGCTGCCCTGCGCGCCGCCGACATAGAGATCGCCTTCCCACAAAGAGACCTACACATTAAAAACCCAGAGGCTATTAAGATGATGGCCGGGGATAGCTAAAGTTCTTACTCTCAAGTTAATAGTTTCAGAAAACTTATCCATGGGTTTTAGGTTGGCGCCATAGTGTGGGCATGACACATATAAACAAAAACAATAATTCTAAACCTGGTTCTAAACCTTGTTCTAATTCTCTTTCTAATTCTCTGGCCAAAGCTAAACATCTATCGGTTGTGCAGGACGAATTGGATAATACGGATAATGAAACTGGCATGCATATTGATGCAAGGCTGTTGATTAAGCGGGTAAACTCTCTGGTCGCCCATGTCAGTAATTTGGACGGTAAGGAAGAAGCAGAGAAAAACTCTCGCGAAACATCTGCGCACATTAAAAATATCAAAGAAATTATGGCGCTCAATGAAAACATTGAACGGGTGCAGGCTCAGGCACAGGTACAAGAACAGGCAAAGCAAGGATATACTGCGGAAGAAGAAATCGTTTTGGCGGAAGAATTGGCGACACTTATTATCAAAAATGGTGGATTTTCTTGACCCAACATAAACTTGCCGATTTATTATTACCAATGGGCGGGGACAAACTTGCCTATCATATTAAAAAATTTTCTTCCTGGGAGAAAATACGCCGCCTTGATCAGACACCACCAGACGGGAAGTGGCTTATTTGGCTTTTGCTGGGCGGGCGTGGAGCTGGCAAGACCCGAGCAGGTGCAGAGTGGGTGCATGAGAAAGTAAAGGCAGGCGCTCGCCGTGTGGCTCTTGTTGCACCGACTTATAATGATGCCCGCGAGGTTATGATAAGTGGAGAAAGCGGTTTACTGAATATAGGAAACGAAGTCGATAGGCCTCAATATCTATCTTCGCGAAGGTTGCTACAATGGCCGAACGGTGCGGTGGGACAAGTGTTTTCCGCTGAAGATCCAGACGGTCTGCGTGGCCCACAATTTGATCTCGCATGGGCGGATGAGTTTTGCGCTTGGGCATACCCCGAAGATACATTGTCGAATTTGCGTTTGGGTTTACGTTTGGGTAATGACCCGAAATTGGTCATCACAACCACACCCAAGCCAAGTACTGCACTAAAAAAACTAATTGCTGAAACGGGTGTAGTAATTTCGCGGGCGATGACCAAAGATAATGCGGAAAATTTATCGTCCGCCTTTATGAAATCCGTATACGAAATATACGGTGGTACACGGCTCGGTAGACAAGAACTGTGCGGCGAGATTATCGAAGATGCGCAAGGAGCGTTGTGGACACGTAAGCTGATTGACAGTGTTTTGGTCAGCTCTGCTCCTCTCGATTTGCAAAAAATTGTGGTGGCGATAGATCCGCCTGCGACTTCGGGAGCTAAAGCGGATGCTTGTGGTTTGGTGGTTGCAGGTCGGTCTGGCTACGGAGCGCAGGCGCGTGTCTTCATTTTACACGATGCGACAGTGCAAGGTTTGCGGCCAGATAAATGGGCGGCGTTGGCTGTGGATTTATGGAAAGAATGGGATGCTGATTATTTATTAGCCGAAGTTAATCAGGGCGGCGAGATGGTACAATCTATATTGCAGGCGATTGGCAGCGACATACCCGTAAATACCGTATATGCGTCCAAGTCAAAAGTGGCTCGCGCCGAACCCGTTGCCGCATTATACGAGCAAGGCAAGGTTAAACATGTGGGCAGCTTCTCGAATTTGGAAGACGAACTTTGCATGATGGGCGCACATGATGGGCCGCGTAAGTCGCCTGACCGCGCTGATGCTTTGGTGTGGGCGGTGACAGATTTATTGCTCAAACCGCGAAACCATCCACAGGTTCGGACGATATAAGGCTTGTAGTTGACGGTAATATCAAAATTGGATGTAATTTAGACATCTGGGTTTTGTGTACCCGTCGGAATAGGGTTGAAGCTCAAACATCAACACCGGAGATGATTTTTCCGGGAGAATTTTGCCGGATAATTTTGAATGTGTTTCGCGCAATATATGGAGCGGTGTTGTGTGAAATTAACGCCTTATTTACCTTGATATTTAAGGGGAATTTAACCATAAAGAAGCAAGTATAAGGCGAATGTTTCGTTTTGGAGAGAGAGATGGCCACAGGTCAGAAAAAAATCAATAGGTTTTCAATATTGCGTAAGCATAAAACTGCGACGATGGAGCTCTCTAAACTTAACCGAGAAATTGCTCTGCGAATGATAGCTTTGGCGAACGAAACTGGTGAAATAAAGCCACTGATTGATGCTGTCAAAGCTCTTCGTGCATCAGAAGAATTCTATTTTCAAGACACAGTTCAAATTGACACTGCCCGCGTTCAGAAAAAACTTGGTGATGTACTTTTGAATATTGGTAAGAACGAAGACGATATGACCGCCATAGAAGCAGCCATAATGGCTTACCGTGGTGCTATTACTATATCGTCCATGCTTGGGGAACAAAAACTACGTTTGGAAGCCCGTAAAAGCTATGCCTTGGCAATGAATTACGCGGGCAAGGGGGCACGCGCCCAAACTGTATCCTTGATGGGCGCAGCTTAAATATCAATAAAATCAGACACTTGTAAGAAAATACAAGAGATAGCTCCACGGCACTCCAAGTTGGGGTAGATTTCATCCATGGTCAGAAATTGGGCTTAACAAAGCGGCAATTCAGAACCTCCCAAAACCAAGTTGAAATCAAAACCGTGGATATTTTATGAAAAATTGGCTGCAGGCGGCGCTCTCACGTGCGGCCCAAACTAAATCAATTCAAAATTCTGACACAGGCACAAATTCGAGCACACCTTTGATAGCCTTACAATTGGCAAATTCTGCCAGCTCTGCCAAATGGACGCCTTGTAGTTATGCGGCTTTGGCGCGTGAAGGTTATCAGCAAAACGCTATTGCATATCGCTGTATACGTTTGATAGCTGAGGCGGCAGCATCTGTGCCGTTTTGTGTTCGCCGCGAAGCAGAGTGTATTGGAGGCGACCCCGCCGTTCGCCTGCTGCGCAAGCCGAACCCTAAAACTTCGCGCGTAGAATTTTTCGAATCGTTTTACGGATATCTACATCTGAGCGGTGATAGCTTTCTTGAAGCGGTCATTGTTGATGAACGTCCCGTTGCACTCTTTAATTTGCGCCCAGACAGAATGCGTGCCGTGACCGATCATACGGGCTGGCCTAGAGGATGGGATTATGAGGTCGGCGGCATAAAACGCCGTTTTACTACGGACCCTAATACTTCATGCTCTCCCATTCATCATACGCGCCTGTTCCATCCCACAGATGACATTTACGGTTTTTCACCTATGGCGGCAGCTGCCAAGGCCGTCGATGTTCATAATGCAGGCGGTGTGTGGACCAAGGCTCTGCTCGATAATTCAGCGCGCCCAAGCGGCGCCTTAATTTATAAAGGCACAAGCGGGTCTGAGCATTTAAGCGCTGAGCAGTTTGATAGACTTAAATCCGAGCTAGACAGCAAACATTCAGGAGCAGGGGCTGCTGGCCGACCGCTCCTCCTTGAGGGTGGGCTTGATTGGAAAGCCATGAGCATGAGCCCTACTGATATGGATTTCCTTAATGCCAGGCGCGAAGCCGCACGGGAAATTGCTCTGGCATTTGGTGTACCGCCCATGTTGCTTGGCATACCTGGTGATAATACTTACGCTAATTATAAAGAAGCCAATTTGGCATTCTGGCGGCAAACTATTTTGCCGCTTGTGCGTAAAACTGCGGACGGCCTCGGGACTTGGTTAGCGGATTGGTACGGCGATGATTTGCGTATCGTAGCGAATGAAGACGATATTCCGGCCTTGGCTATGGAGCGTGCTGCGCGATGGAAGATCCTAAATGATATAACCTTCATGAGCGAAACAGAAAAACGTGAGCGCGCGGGCTTCCCATTAGAACAACGCGTGGAGACAGCACAATGAACGGTCTTAAACTCGACCGTACGGTTGGGATCGGCATTATTGTGACTTTGGCCATCCAAAGTGCGGGCGCTTTAATGTGGGGCGGTGCGGCAGAAGCACGGCTTAAAAATTTGGAAAAAACCACCATGACTAGTCCGCCAATGACAGAACGTATCGCTCGAATGGAAGAACAAGTGACCATGGCAAGGCAATCACTGGAGCGTATTGAGTACCGTCTCGATCAAGATCAAAACTAGATAAAGACCCCCAATTATGAATATTAAAAACCAACCGCATACAGAGCGTATGCGCATATCGGGTTATGCCAGTCTCTTTGGTAAAAAAGACCTAGGCGGCGATATTGTCCGCAGGGGTGCTTTTTCTGCCAGCCTTCTATCCTTAAAAAATGGCCAAATTCCTATGTTATTTGCCCACGAAACCAAAGAACCCATCGGGATATGGCACCGGATGTTTGAGGACGCGACGGGGCTGTTTGTTTCAGGTGATATTTTCCTCGACGACCCCCGCGCAGACCGCACGGCGCGCCTCGTACGAAGCGGTGCGCTCAGCGGGCTATCCATTGGCTACCGCGCAACAAGAAGCCAGACATTAGTCTCGGGTCGTGAACTTATTGAACTTGATCTTTGGGAGGTTTCTATCGTCGCCTTCCCAATGTTGCGCACTGCGCGCATCACTCAAATCGACGATCTGTTCCCCAATGATCAAATTGATCAGGAACTTTCAACCTCACACAGGAGAAAAATGTGAGAAATTCAAAAACCACCCCCCAAACCCAAAAAGTAAGCAAGGAAACCAAAATGGTGAAGTCCGCCGAGCTACGAACGGCTCAAGCTGATTTTTCCTCAACCTTTGCAGCTTTCAAAGATGCAAATGACCAAAGGCTTGCCGAAATAGAATCCAAACAATCGGCGGACATTTTACTGACTGATAAAGTTGAGCGTTTAAACGCTGCTTTGGATCAGCAAACCAGCCATATTGAACGCTTGTCCATTAAAAATGCACAGCCGCAACTCGGTGCCACATCTGATAAGGTTGAAGCTAAATCAGCTTGGTCGTCATATATACGTACAGGCGATGGCAGTGCTTTGACATCATTAGAAAGCAAGGGATTAAGCGCTGGCGTTGATGCTGAGGGCGGCTATGTTGCACCTGCTGAAACCGAGAGCCGTATTGACCGAGCTTTGGCCGAAACCTCGCCGTTTCGCTCTATTGCTAGCGTCCGTCTTATTGGAGCAGGCGCATATAAAAAACCCGTTAGTGTTGGCGGTGCTACGTCAGGTTGGGCCGGTGAAACCGATGCCCGTCCCGAAACCACTGTGCCACAAATGGATCTGTTGGATTTCCCCGCTGGTGAACTTTATGCCATGCCAGCTGCAACACAAGTTTTGCTAGACGACGGCGTTGCCGATGTAGATCAATGGTTGGCCGATGAAGTCCGTGATGTGTTTGCAGCTCAAGAGACTGCGGCTTTCACAACTGGTAACGGAACCAACAAACCAAATGGTATTTTGAACTATACCAATGTTGC
>JAJFFM010000235.1 GCA_021776675.1 Robiginitomaculum sp. | reverse complement strand
ATTGGTTGAAGTTTCTGCAAATTTCAAAGACTTTGCCCAAGAAAGTCGCTTATTTACATCATCATAACTAGGCTCATCAGCCCACCCTAATAATTCCACCGAACCATAGCCTTGCTTTATACGTTCCGGATTTGCGGCTTTGTCCTCTTTTTGCATTTTGTTGAGCATTTTATCAAAATTCAGTTCACGGGCATCTTTATCAGACACATAACCCGATCTATCAAATGTTAGAACGACCACATAATTATAGAAATACGGCGTTGTGGCTTTTGCCAAAACCATGCCTAAGACACTACTGTCTGGAGGATTACCCCATTTGGTCTCTAAGACTTCACGGGCGTCCTTGGCTCCTAGAAAATAATAATCCTCACCTAATTCCAGTGTGGCACCGGCTGTAATAACTTCAACTGTCCCCGTTTCAGGCGACAAGGTTTTCATAAACGCTTCACCTTCTTTTACATATGCTTCATATGCTGCTTGTTGTTCAGGAGTTATCTCTTGTTCTATTGTTGAAGTTTCATCAGCTGGCGTCTGAGCTTTCGCAGAGTGGCCGTACAATATTTCCGTACTGGCTATAGATAGGCACAGCACAAATAAAAATGCTTTTCTCACAGTATTTCCCCAATTTTCTCATTTTAGTTACATCTACATTAAATTGTAAATCATCTAAATTCAAGAGCATTTTATTTTCCCGTAAACGTGCGCATATCACCCAGATGCTCTAGCATAATTAATCAAATTAAATCTATTCGACCAGACAAACTACCTGCGCAATGCGGCGCGCACGGCGGTAGCTATCTGCTCGCCTGCCGTAATTATCAATAGCTATGGGATCAGCTTGGGGGGAAATACTCCGCGGTCCTAACGCTTTGGCAAGGGAACTTGGAGCAACCGTGTACACCCTGCCACGCCTTGGGCTTTCTGCGGCTACTAAACCTATAACCTCACCGTCATTGTCAAAAACCGGGCCGCCTGACATGCCGCCGATAGATCCTTCTAATCCGCGCGAGCGGCCAACCTCCGCCCATGCCAAAACCGGTTCTGCCGTACGGTAACGTCCGCGTATTACCATGCGGTGGCGGCCAATTAGATCACCCGCTACTTCGCCCGGCCGCCCTTGCGGGAAGCCGAACAAAAAACCACGCTCGCCGATTTGGCGCTTGCTCGCTAAATCCTGCGCAAGCGGTGCCCGCTTCCATCGCGATATCAGCAAGGCGGTATCGCTATCTTTGGATATTTTGACCACGTCCATTTTAACCAACTTATTACCCCCCAGACGCAATGCCACAGAGCTGCAACTGTCCACCACATGGCGCGCAGTCATCCATGTGCCATTATTATCAACCGCAAAGGCTGTGCCTATGCCTGAATGGGGAGCGTCAATTTCAACGATTAAAGTTGGGTCCGTTGGTCGTGCGTTGGGCAGCTCGGGTCCAAGCTTCGGTGGAGCCATTGGTATAACGCCTGTGTCTGATTTGCTCATGACATTGCTGATAATAATTATCAGCAATAACAGATAAATCAGCCAATCAGGTATGAAGTTAACTATGCGCACGCCCAGGCTTTACCCTGCTATTGCAAATGCAAGAACAATTGAGCCTGCCAATTTAAAGGCGGCGAGCACTGTGGCGGCAGCCACTTCACCGTCTTCAATGCGTTGCGATATACCGACAAAGATTTTATCTGAAACGCGAAATAAAAATAATTGTAAAAGTGTGCTGACGGTTCCCCAAACCAAGACATCTATCAAACCGATTTTCATAACCAAACAAGCCGCAAGGGGTAATGCCAAACCAACTACCAAACCACTAAACGAAATCGCCGCAGCAATATTGTTTTCGCGAATAAGCTCTATTTCTTTGTGAGGTGTCAGTTTTACATAGACCGTCAACCCAACCACATAAATCGCACTTACGAGCGAAAGGTATAAGATTAAATACGGAAAACCGGTTGCTAAACTCTCAAGTGATGGATGCATGTTTTTCTCTTTTCTATCCAGCTAGCCAGTATTTTCTTAGCTAGCACTCTCTGCGTGCAACAGTTTGAATGTCGCGCACGGGAAATTCAAGAGGAAAGTTTTGGGGGTTGGTGTGGGGAGAGACGGGGGCTATAAGGGAATGGAAAGGGCGGGTGAGGTGGAATGATAAATTTACATAGTATTCAGCAGATAACTTTAACATATCCGCCTACTAACAACCCTACTTTAAGATGCTCTTCTGTGAGGGTTTGTCTTCCAAACGACAACTGGCTTGTGTTTTGTATTTTGTTCATTATTAATGGTTACTTTAGGTAGCGAAGAAAGCCACTTCTCATAAGTATCTGATTGGAAGCTCATAACTTTATGTATGCGGAATTGAATTTTTTTTTCTAAAATGCGCTGTTCTTTATCCATTAGTCTCTCCCTCACGAATCAGTTGTAGTAAATATAAAGTTAAATGTCATGAACAATTCCTTACCAAAAGTAGATTTTCCTGAACTATTCTTTGCTTTAGTTGCCCCAATAGGTACAAATTTAGATAATTCAGTAACAGAGCTTACAAGTCAGCTCAATAAATTTGATTATAAAGTTGTGGATATTCGAGTAACAGATACTTTTGATGATTTTGCAAACGTATTCAAACCTAAAACGGATCTAGTAAAATCCCCAAAACGTAAAAGGTATGAAACGCATATCGCCTATGGCAATCAAATCAGAGAGGAATTTCAAGATAATTCTATCCTCGCTATAGCAGCAATGTACCAAATTGCAGAGAAACGAAAAACAATTTTAGAACAAACAGGTGCGGACTTTTCAAAAAAAATAGCGTATATAATTAGACAATTTAAACGACCAGAAGAAATTGACCTTTTAAGGTCTACTTATAACGACCAATTTTTCCAAATATCCATTTATTCTCGAAGAGACTTTAGAGTTGAACATCTATGCAATAGTTTTGCTAAAGACGAAGGTATCGCAAATCCAGATGATAAAAAGTCTGAAGCTGAAAAACTAGTCTCAATTGATGAAAATGAAAAAGGCAGTAGCGGTCAAAAAGTCCGTAAAATATTTCATCAAGCTGATTTTATCATTGATGCGGACAAAGGTTCTGATACTAAAAATGATGCTGAAGCTCAAGTATCAAGGTTTGTAAAATTATTATTCGGGCATAACGCAATTTCACCCACCAAATATGAATACGGGATGAAACTAGCAAAAGCTGCCGCTCTAAGGTCGATAGATATTTCTAGGCAAGTTGGTGCTGCAATTTTCTCAGACTGCGGACAAATTATTTCCCTAGGTTCAAATGAAGTTCCAAAAGCTGGTGGCGGAACTTATTGGGCAGACGATCCAAAAGATGCACGAGAATATTTACTTGGTGAAGATTCGAATGATCAAAGAAAAAAAGAATTACTTTTGGAAGTGTTGGATATCTTGAAAATACCAGATAAGGAAAAAGCAACCAAAATGCTTTCTGATGCTCAACTTATGGATGCGTTGGAATATGGTAGAGTTGTTCACGCCGAAATGTCTGCAATTTCAGATGCCGCAAGAGGTGGGCTTTCAGTCAAGGATGGGGTTTTATATTGCACCACATTTCCTTGCCACATGTGCGCCAAACATATTGTTGCTTCAGGCATGCAAAAGGTCGTTTTTTTAGAACCATACCCAAAAAGCCTTGTAGGAAGGCAACATATGGATTCTATAAACGTTGAAGGAAAAAATAGAGGTAAATATAAAGAATTTGATTCAGTAGATTTTGAGCATTTTTACGGGGTTACCCCTAGAAAATTTGACATGCTTTTTTACCGGGGAAAACGCAAAAATGAACACAGTAAATTTATAGAATACTCTAACGATCCTTGTATTCCGAACATTACAGTGCGAAATTTAGCATATTTAAAACTTGAAGAAACCATTATAAAAAATATGTTGTCAATGGTGTTTACAAATTAAAAAACCGCCCCGTGTTTCCACGGAGCGGCTTGTTTCTTTTTTTTCGTAGAAAGCTTAGTGCTTAGAGTGACGACTTCTCATATTTTGCTTTTTGCAAAATCTGAGAAGAAACTCCGGAGGACGCCATTTGGCGTCCTAATTGTGTGCGCTTTGCGCACGCAATGCCGGAGTTTACATCCCAGTCACCCTTGTTGACACTAACCATGCGCCCGCCTTTGCATGTGAAACCGTCGTTGGAGAGATTGTACGGTGGGTCAGCGAATATCATATCGATGCTTAGATCTGTGATCCTGTCCAGAACGCTGAGCATGTCGCCCTGGACCAATGTTGCGATTGCGGGGAAATCGTCCCGCACGCGCATTATGGTGGTTGGTTATTCAAGTGATGGTTTTCTCTCTCATATTTTTGTGCTCACCCTAAATAAGTGCTAATTAGCGCTCAACAGTATTGAATGTGAGTACGATCACTAATTGTTGCCGTCAAGCGTTGATTAACACTATGATCGCCACATGATAGAGTTGGGTAATTTTTTAGATTTGTGCAAAGAACGGACTAACACCGTGACGGATAGCAACCTTGCCCGTAAAATTGATGTCACCCGCTCCTCGATTACACTTTACCGAAAAGGGGCAAGCTTTCCTTCTGATGCAACGATGGTGGTGTTGGCTAAGCGCGCTAAGCTAAATTCTGATGAGTGTTTGCTGCTATTGAATATTTGGCGGACTGAAGGCGCGGCGCGAAAGACATATAAGAGGATGCTCAAGCGACTTTATCCGGGGAGTGGGTTTCTTTGATGCCAAACGACTTCAACTACGACTTCGAAGATGCACCTAGCACATTTAGCAGTGGAAGCCAGAAAGCGCGGGTTTGGACTGAAAGTTGGGTTTTACGGGAAATGTATTGCCCTGCATGTGGTGCGCCCAGACTTGATGAATTTGAGAACAACAAGCCTGTTCGCGATTTTTTCTGCGGGAACTGCAATGAAGAATATGAACTTAAATCTAAAAATGGTCGTATCGGAAAAACGGTTCCTGACGGTGCTTACAGTACAATGATGGCGCGGTTGCAGAGCAATACAAAACCAAGCTTGATGGTGCTTAGTTATGAAGCTCGTTCAAAGCAAGTTCGGGATTTAGCCGTAATCCCAAAACAATTTTTTATTCCAGAACTTATTCATAAGCGCAAACCACTCGCCGAAACGGCGCGGCGGGCGGGTTGGGTCGGCTGTGATATTAAAATAGACCGTGTTCCGAATTTTGGTAAAATAGAACTCATAACTGACAGGGTTGCTCGCCCAATTGATGAAGTTGTTTCTAGTTGGCAACGCACCGCAGGTTTGCGCAAAAAGTCATTTAAACACATGGGCTGGGTTGCTGACGTGCTTTTGTGCGTGGAGCGCATTGGGCAAGTTGAATTTGCGCTGGATGACATTTATAAATTTGAAAATTATCTGAGGGCACTGCACCCAGATAATAACAATGTGAAGCCGAAAATACGGCAGCAGTTGCAGGTCTTACGGGATGCAGGGGTATTGGAATTTTTGGGTCGTGGGCAGTATCGTTTAACATAAAAAACCGCCCTGTGTTCCCACAGAGCGGTTTTTCTTTTTCTTGAAAGCTTAGAGCTTGGAGTGACCACTTCTCATATTTTTCTTTTGGAAAAATTTGAGAAGAAACTCCGGAGGGTGGCATTTGCCACCTTGAGTTCACTGGTTGTATGAAGACCTCTCATATTTGGCTTTTGGCCAAATCTTTCGAGGAAGTGCGGGAGGGTGCCATTTGGCACCCTAATTTAGTGCCCCTGAAAAGTAGAGGCACTAAATCCCTTACTTACATCATTCCGCCCATGCCTCCCATTCCGCCCATGCCGCCTGGCATTCCGCCTGGCATGCCGCCTGCGGCGTCGTCTTGTGGGGCGTCGCAGATGGCGACTTCTGTTGTCAGGATGATACCTGCAACTGAAGCTGCGTCTTGGAGGGCTGTGCGCACAACTTTAACCGGATCAATGATACCGACTTTGACCATGTCGACATATTCTTCTTTTTGCGCATCAAAGCCGTAATTGGCTTTGTTTTCCGCAATAATGTTTCCGACAACAACGGCACCTTCGACGCCAGCATTAGAGGCGATTTGGAATGCAGGGTAAGACAAAGCTGCCTTAACGATTTCAATGCCGGCTTGCTCGTCTTCATTGGCGCCTTGGGTGTCGATGAAACGTGAAGCCCGCAACAGAGCTGTACCACCACCAGGCACGATGCCTTCTTCAACGGCAGCGCGTGTCGCATTTAGCGCATCATCAACGCGGTCTTTGCGTTCTTTAACTTCGATTTCAGTTGAACCACCAACGCGGATAACGGCAACACCGCCGGACAATTTAGCCAGACGCTCTTGTAGTTTTTCTTTGTCGTAATCAGAAGATGTATCGTCGGCCTGTTTGCGGATTTGTGCAACGCGGGCTTTGATGTCTTTCTTCTTACCATTCCCGTCGACAACAGTTGTGTCGTCTTTGGTGATGGTGACGTGTTTAGCAGTACCAAGCATGGCCAAAGTCACTGTTTCTAGCTTGATACCGAGATCCTCAGAGATAACCGTACCGCCTGTAAGGACAGCCAAGTCTTCGAGCATCGCTTTACGGCGATCACCAAAACCAGGTGCTTTAACGGCTGCGATTTTAAGGCCGCCGCGTAATTTGTTAACAACCAAAGTCGCAAGAGCTTCGCCTTCAATGTCTTCTGCAATGATCAAAAGCGGCTTGCCAGATTGGGCAACAGCTTCGAGGATCGGGAGCATAGACTGTAGAGATGACAATTTGCCTTCGTTGAGCAAGATGAACGGGTCGTCCATTTCTGTGCGCATTTTATCCGCATCAGTAATGAAATAAGGGGACAGATAACCACGGTCAAACTGCATGCCTTCAACAACGTCTAGCTCGGTTTCGGCAGTTTTGCCTTCTTCAACCGTGATAACACCTTCATTGCCAACTTTGCCCATAGCTTCGGCAATCATTTCGCCGATAGACGCTTCGCCGTTAGCAGAGATCGTACCAACCTGAGCGATTTCGCTGGATGATTTGATTTTCTTGGCTTTGCGCATAAGGTCCGCTGCAACTTCTTTAGAAGCTTTGTCGATGCCGCGCTTAAGATCCATTGGGTTCATGCCAGCAGCAACGCGCTTTAGGCCTTCACGAACGATGGCTTGCGCAAGAACTGTCGCTGTTGTTGTACCGTCGCCGGCAACATCGTTAGTTTTGTTAGCAACTTCGCGGAGCATTTGTGCGCCGAGGTTTTCGAACTTGTCTTCTAGCTCGATCTCTTTAGCTACGGTTACACCGTCTTTAGTTGAGCGAGGCGCACCGAAGGATTTTTCAATCACAACATTGCGGCCTTTAGGGCCGAGCGTTGTTTTCACTGCAT
>JAJFFM010000234.1 GCA_021776675.1 Robiginitomaculum sp. | reverse complement strand
CTTGGGAACTGTCAACTTAGGCCTGGTACTGAAAGCCGTGAGCGTATTGACAGCCCAAGAAGCTGGCAAGTTGGCGAGGAAACTCGCGCCGATGCATATTTAATTTCCAAGCTAGATGGGCGCCCTGTGTACGGCGGTACGCCCAGTGATGTTTCGGTGATAGAATCCGTACAAGCCCTTAAATCACGCGGGATTTCGGTGACATTGTACCCGTTTATTTTAATGGATGTGCAAAATGATAATATATTGCCGAACCCTTATGGTGGTATAGGCCAACCGGTATTCCCATGGCGAGGCCGCATTACCTGTGACCCCGCACCAAGTGTTTCTGGGACGGTGGATAAAACGGCTACGGCGACGATACAGGCGCAAACATTCTTCGGTGCGGCAGACGCCAATGATTTTACACAAAGCGCAACGGGTGTGGTTTATTCTGGCCCAAGCGAGAAATCTTACCGCCGAATGATTTTGCACTATGCCCATTTGATGCAAGTCGCGGGGGGCGTAGATGCATTTATTATCGGGTCTGAAATGCGCGGCATGACGACTGTGCGCGGTACAGGGAATAGCTATCCTGGCGTCGCCGCGTTACAAGTTTTGGCCGCCGATGTGCGGTCGGTTTTGAGCGCGAGTACCAAGTTAACATACGCCGCTGATTGGTCTGAATATTTTGGCCATCACACAGTTGATGGTTCTGGTGGTGATGGTTCAGGTGGTGATGGTTTTGGTGATGTAAATTTTCATCTCGACCCATTATGGGCGGATACCAATATAGATGCTGTTGGCATAGATGCTTATTTCCCCTTGTCCGATTGGCGCGATACGGCAAATCATTTGGACGAGCAGGCATATAAGAATATATATGATGCGGATTATCTGAGCACCAATATGGAAGGCGGTGAAGGCTATGATTGGTATTATGCTAGCCAAGTTGACCGTGATGCCCAATTACGCACAGCTATTACTGACGGCGCTAAGAATAAACCTTGGGTATTTCGTTATAAAGATGTCAAAGCTTGGTGGGCTAACCCACAT
The DNA here is from genome assembly GCA_021776675.1 of Robiginitomaculum sp. Classification (GTDB taxonomy): domain Bacteria; phylum Pseudomonadota; class Alphaproteobacteria; order Caulobacterales; family Maricaulaceae; genus Robiginitomaculum_A. The sequence continues at coordinate 9,548 of JAJFFM010000234.1, read as the reverse complement.
TATAACCGAATAGCAGGCATAGAACAGTCCGCGCCCACGGCTTGGATACCCCAATCCAAACCCATATGGTTTACTGAAATCGGTTGTCCTGCCATTGATAAAGGCGCCAATCAGCCAAATGTGTTTTGGGATCCAAAATCTTCGGAAAGTTTTGCGCCCTATTATTCTACGGCCACACGAGATGACCTCATTCAGAGGCGCTACATAGAAGCCTTCCTTGGGTATTGGCAGACGGATAATAATAAAAATCCGGTTTCCACAGTTTACGGCGCAGCCATGGTTGATCTCTCCCGCGCCCATATTTGGAGCTGGGACGCCAGACCGTTTCCGGATTTCCCAGCGCGGTTGGATATATGGTCGGACGGCGACAATTGGCGCACTGGGCATTGGATTAGCGGCCGTACTGGTTTGGTCAGTCTTGCGGATATTGTTAGCGATATTAGTATATCAAGTGGTGCAAATCCTCCGGATGTGTCGAATGTGCTGGGTATGGTCAGTGGCTATGTACTTGACCGCCCCATGAGTGCGCGTGCTGCACTGACACCTCTGTCCCGTCTATACGGTTTTGATTTGGTTGAGCGTGCGTCTGAACTGCATTTTGCATCACGGGGGACGCAGTCTCCATCGGTGGTGCAAATGGATAATCTTACCTATGAGCAAGGAAACGGTACACTCAGTATTACTCGACTAGATGCGGAAACCCGCTTGAAAGATGTCCGTATTAGCTTCATTGACCAAGCTAAGGATTACCAAAGCGGTTTGGTGTTAGCGCGTGATTTATTCGCAGAGACAGAAAAGACCATTGATATATCTGCACCGCTTGTTCTGGATGCGGGACAAGCAAAGGTTATAGCGGGTTCTTTGCTTGAGCAAGTCATCGGCGAAAACGAAACCATTGAATTTGGTGTGCCGCCATTGTTGCTAGGACTGGAAACTGGAGATGTACTGGGTTTTGGTGATATAGACGGTGAGTGGCAAATCACTGGATTGGACGGCTTGGGTGGGCGTACGGCGCAAGCACGGCGGATTGGCACAAGTGCAGTTCGTATGTCAAACGGTGTTGCGCCGGGTGTTGTTGCTACGCCCGATTGGGTATCTGCCCCTGAAGGTTATGCTCTTGATATTGCTGATTTCACAAGCGATGGCACGCGGTCGGGGCCTTTAGTTGGTGTTATCGTCAATCCATTTGTAGATACGCATATTACTGAACCAAGTGGTGCAGGCGTAGATTTGGCTGCTCCGGTGCGTATAGGGGCATTGCTTGATGATTTGCCTTTGGGGCCTGTTGGGCGTTTCGATTTGGCAAATTCCGTTGATATTTTATTACCCGGTGTGGCTTTGGCTTCATTATCTGACGCAGATGTATTGGCGGGCGGAAATTTACTCGCAATAGAAACGACGCAAGGTTGGGAAATTTTGCAGACCGCAAATGTCGAATTAGTCGGTGTTGATACTTACCGCATCAGCCGCCTCTTGCGCGGTCAATACGGCACAGACCATGTGGCTGGCGGGGCAGTATTGTCAGGTGCGCGCGCCGTATATCTAGGGCAAGGTTGGCAAGACATATCCGTAAGCGCAGATTTACGCGGTACGGATATTGATTTTACACTAAGTGCAAGTGGCCGCGAAAATACGGAAAATTTTGTTCTGAATTATCAAGCTAACCATCTGCGCCCGCTCTCCCCCGTTCATGCTAAAACAGTGCGCATTGGCGATATACTAGACATAAGTTGGGTCCGCCGCACAAGGGTCGGTGGTGATGACTGGGCTTCGCTTGATGTGCCATTGGGCGAAGAGTTTGAGCAATATGCGGTTGATTTCGTGGCTGGTGGTAATGTCGTTTTAACCAAAGATGTAACCACAACGTCGCTACAAATTCCGGTCACAGAGCTGGAAACTATTTACGGTAGCCCGCTCAGTGAAGTAACTATAGCAATTTCCCAAATATCACAAAGTTATGGGCGCGGGGCAGTGCGTCAATTTGTGTTTGATATTTAACGCTTGGTGCTTGCGATTTAGCCCGTTCTTCTTACATTAGGTGTGAAGGAGAATGTTGTGGCGAAAGACCCGTATAAACTGCTGGGTGTCAGTAAGAGCACTAGCGATAAAGATATCAAGAAAGCTTACCGCGCGTTGGCCAAAAAATGGCACCCTGATAAAAACAAGGGTGACGAGAAAGCGGCTGAGCGGTTTAAGGAAATTTCTGCGGCTTATACTCTATTATCCGACAAAGATTTACGTGCCCAATATGATAGCGGCGGCATTGACGCATCCGGTCAGCAACAACATCCATTCGCAGGCCAGACTGGTGGAATGGGCGGTGGTTACCGAAATGCATCCGGCCAGCAAATGGGCGGCGACATGAGCGATTTATTTGCGTCCCTGTTCGGGATGCAAATGGGTGGACAAGCAGGCCATCCGGGCCAAGCTGGCGGCCCGCAGTTCAGGCGTCCACCGCCGCGCCCTCAAAAAGGTGCCGATGTGCGCTATGCCCTTTCCATAACTTTACCAGAAGCCGTGGCCGGAGCGACCAAACAAGTGCGCATGAGCGACGGCAAGCAATTAAAAATAAGTATTCCCGAAGGTACGAATGATGACACAACCTTGCGCCTCCGCGGCAAAGGGAATTCTGGTGTGAACGGCGGCCCTGCGGGGGATGCGAAAATTACCATATCCGTAAAAACGCACAAATATTTACGCCGCGATGGGAATAATCTCCGGCTCGATTTACCGATTACCCTGCAAGAAGCGGTTCTTGGTGGTAAAGTAACAGTCCCGACCCCTAATGGGAATATCAGTCTTTCCGTAAAACCGGGTTCTAGTTCCGGTAAAACCCTTAGGCTTAAAGGTAAGGGTCTTAAGGGTAAGGGTGTAAAAAGCGGAGATTTACTCGTTCGCCTTATGATTATTCTACCAGAAGAAATGGGTGAGGACCTTAAAAACTGCGTTGGCGCATGGGAAGAACAACCCGATCCACGACAAAAATTGAAAATAAATATGAATATATAGTCTGTTTACCTGAATGTGGCATTCAGATTGCATTCACAGATGAACGCTTATAGAGAAATAATGATGAAACGGATTAGACATATTACTTTTGGCCTCGTCATGGCTGCACTTGTAGTACCTGCTGGCACTGCGACGGCGAGCCCTGCCCAAGATACATCCAATCTGCGCCATACTTTGCAAAACCAGTCATACACACCGGCACAGAAATCAAATACTGTTCAGAGCCAATATGTGCAGAACAAATCACAGCGGAGAATATCTGCTAGTCGTGCTAAATCAGCAGCAATGAGCAGGCACCGCGATGCCAAATTTATTAATGTGCAATTGGTCAATCAGTCTACTTACCGCGTGCGTTTACAGCAAAATAATGGCAGAATTGTTGATGTTTATGTTGACGCCTACACTGGTCGAGTGAAAAACTAGCTCCAGTTTACCTCAAGGAGATTTCTATGCGAATTTTAATAGTCGAAGATGACCCGGATTTATGTCGCCAGCTTTCAGAAGCACTCGGTGATGCAGGTTATGCCATAGACATGGCCACAGACGGCGAGGAAGGGCATTTCCTAGGCGATACAGAACCTTATGATGCCGTCGTGCTAGATCTAGGTTTGCCGATTATTGACGGAATTAGTATTTTACAAAAATGGCGGGCTGACGGCAAAGATTTCCCCGTGCTTATACTAACTGCGCGTGATCAGTGGAGTGAGAAGGTTTCCGGATTTGACGCAGGCGCAGATGATTATCTGACCAAGCCGTTTCACACCGAAGAATTGCTAGCCCGTTTACGGGCCTTGGTACGCCGTGCGGCCGGGCATACCACCGATACAATCGACATCGGGGGGTTAATGGTCGATAATCGTGCTGGTCGCGCTTTTGTGGACGGCGCCCCGGTTAAATTGACGTCCCATGAATTTCGCTTATTATCCTATATGGCGATGCATGTGGGTAAGGTGATATCTCGTACCGAGTTGGTTGAACATATATATGATCAGGATTTTGACCGGGATTCCAACACTATTGAAGTGTTTGTTGGTCGTTTACGGCGTAAAATCGGCGTAAAACGTATCGAAACTGTGCGCGGTTTAGGCTACCGCTTAGTTGACCCGGTTACCGAAGAAGCCGAGAAATAGGCACCATTTTGCAAGGTGAAGTCAAACAAACCGAAGATAAAAACACAGAGCAAGGTCGCTCGCTTGTTTGGCGATTGGTGCGCAGTGCTGCCATGTGGGTGGTGCCGGCCATGTTGTTTACAGCATTTTCGCTGATTTTATTTTACCGAACTTCGATTTATAAAAACTTTAATGACCCCCTTGTAAATACGATTCAGGCATTAGTGGCCAATATGGAAAATGACCCCCTGGGCGAAGTAGGCGAAATGAGCGCCGAAGGTGAAATGGGCATTGTTTTGGCAAACCAACCCATAGATGCAAGGTATCAATTGGCTCTTTCTGGGCGGTATTGGATGGTCGGAGAGCTTGATAAAGATGGCAAGCTCTTACCCTTGATAAGTTCACTGTCTTTGTCAGACTTTTCTATGAAATTACCTTTGAAACAGGCTGAAAAGATTCGTGCTAACAAAGGTGAAATTATCCGTACTTTTTCTATCGGACCTGACGGTGAACCCCTTAGTCTCGCTGCTCAATACGTGATTTTTAATGAGCGCAATTTTGTCATTGCAGCAGCAGCAGACCGCCGTCCTGCGGCGCAAGCCGTAAGGCAGTTTTCTATCATTGCACTGGGTTTACTCACCGTTTTAGCGTTAGGACTGACACTGGCTATTTATATGCAAGTAAGGTCGGGGTTAAGGCCGTTATTTGAGCTGCGCGATAGTGTGGTTGATATTCGCGCAGGTCGAACTCGGTCCGTTAAGGGGCTTTATCCAAAAGAAATTAAACCGTTAGCAGACGAGCTGAATTCTCTCATCGGGCACAACCGGGATGTGGTGGAATATGCGCGCACACATGTTAGCAATCTAGCCCATGCGCTTAAAACCCCTTTGGCCGTCTTGATGAATGAAGCGGGCGGCAAAAAGTCCGACCTTGCGCGTATTGTCAAAAGCCAAACGGTGACAATGAATAAACAGGTGGATCACCACCTACGCCGTGCTCGTGCCGCTACTCGTGGACAAGGTATAGGTGAAAAAACGCCAGTGAATGATACTGTAAACTCTCTGGTGCGTACATTAGGTCGGATATACCGAGACAAAGATTTAGATTTTCATGTGGATATTGACAACAAGTTGCAGTTTCGAGGGCAGAAACGCGACCTTGAAGAAATGGTCGGTAATTTATTGGATAATGCCTGTAAGTGGACGAAAGCAAAAATTCATATCAAAATTGAAGTTGATCCAGATAGCGATGCTAATATCCGCATCACTATTGATGATGACGGTCCTGGTATGGCAGCAGATCAATACGATAATGTCCTTAAACGCGGAACTCGTCTCGACGAAACTACCCCTGGTACGGGTTTTGGCCTATCAATAGTCAATGACCTCGCCATTGCCTATAAAGGTTTGTTAGAGCTGGGTAAGTCCCCGTTGGGCGGACTAAGAACTATCTTGGTTATTCCAATGGTCCGAGAGTAATGGTTTGAGAATAATGACAAAACTCCAAAAACGAAATGCACCCTCCGCGGAGCGTAACAAAGTACCTATTGGAACGCAGTTGGCAACGATCTTGCCACAAAATGCACAAGTTTTGGAAATAGCTTCGGGGACTGGTCAACACGGAGCTTATTTTGCAGGTCTTCGACCTGATATTATTTGGCAATATACAGATATCGATATGGATGCGCTTGAGAGCCAGAAAGCATATGCAAGTGAAAATACTGATGTCAACGAAGATATTGGTCAGTTAAAATTACCATTAAACTTAGATGTGACCAAAGAAAACTGGTGGCAAGACCTTGCAAACTTTACCAATATTTATTGCGCCAACATGATCCATATTGCGCCTTGGGATGCGGCAGTGGGCTTGGCTAAGGGGGCAGGAAAGTTATTGCGTGCGGGGGATAAATTATGCCTATACGGCCCGTTTTTGTTTGAACAGGATAGCGCGCAATCCAATCTTGATTTCGCCGAAAACCTAAAACAACGAAACCCAGAATGGGGTGTACGAGAATTAGTGGATGTTGAGACATTGTTTGCGGACAATAATTTTCACCTCGACCAGCAAATAACCATGCCGCGTGATAATTATTTATTAGTTTTCCACAAAGTCTAATACCTTCCAGACCCACACTATATCCTCATTTTTTGTTAAGCATATATTTGCAGTTACCCAGCAATAATGATGCACTTGCATAAATATAACTATTTTGTCATGTTTTAGCAAGGTTGTTGTAAAGTGCCGTAGCGCACTAAGGTTTTGGAAAGGATTCTGGCGTGCTGTCTGTATTTAATAAATTTATCAAACCTGTCTTCACATTACTGGGTGTTATGGTGCTTATTATTGTCTTACCCGTGAGTATAAGCGCTAAGCCGCTCGGGCTACCTAATGCACAAGGCTTGCCGCAGTCCTTGGCCAATTTAATCGAACATGTGTCGCCTGCCGTGGTCAATATCAAAGTCGTGACAGGCGGGTACGCTGCGGGACGTCCCAGCGAAGATTCGACAGAGGGGCAAGGCTCGGGGTTCATAGTCACCTCAGACGGCAAGATCGTCACTAATTTCCACGTTATTGAAGGTGGTGACAAAATCACCGTAGGCTTTGCTAACGGTGAAGAATTTCCAGCCAAAATTATTGGCACAGATCACGAAACCGATATTGCCGTAATACAAATTCAGGCTGAGCGGACTTTCGATTATGTCGGATTTTACCACGGAGCAGATGTCCGCATTGGCGATTGGGTCTTGGCAATTGGCAATCCGTTCGGGATAGGACAATCGTCTAGTGTAGGCATTATTTCTGCGACCTTGCGCAAGCGGGTCGATTCCGGTTCTTATGTAGATTATATGCAAACCGACGCCACGGTAAATAGGGGCAATTCAGGTGGCCCATTGTTTAATTTTAAAGGTGAAGTCATTGGCGTAAATTCAGCTATTTTTTCCCCCACAGGTGCCAGCGTTGGAATTGCATTCGCAGTGCCTCATACCCTTGCTGAAGAGATCGTCGTTGATATAATTAAATACGGCAAGGTTAAACGCGGTTTTTTAGGTGCATCTCTACGCGAAGCTGAATACACTCAAAACGGCATAGTGTATAAGGGCGGCGCAACGATTAACTCTATCGGCACAGGTAGCCCTGCTGATAAAGCAGGGCTGAAGGTGGAAGATATTATATTGGGTATTAATCAAACTCCCGTCAGCAACGCAGTGGATGCCACGCGTGCTATTGGAAGATTGCGAGCAGGCGAAACGGCCGTCTTTAAAATCGAACGCGCCGATAAAATTATCCCGGGTGGTGTACGCGTTACCATAGGTGAGCGCCCTGAAGACAAAGACAAATTAAAGATTGCTACTGGGAATATTGGTGGTGCGGTTGGTCCTGCGGTGGCCGCTCCGGCGGCGCCTAAAGCAAATTCATTGTATAATACAGGACTGTCACTGGTTGATCTCGGAGCAACATTTCGTGAAAGCATAGGCATGTCTGTTGATCAAGTCGGCGTTTATGTAGACGCTGTCGCGCCGGGTAGTAATGCAGCACGCAAAGGCATTAAAAGTGGTATGGTCATTCTTGAGGCCGACAACAGGCCCGTAGCAAGCGTTAGGTTTTTTGGCGATATTATCCGTAAAGCTAAAGCCGCAGAACGAAGGTCTCTGGTGGTGAAAGTCCGTACGCTGAACGGCAGTGAACATTACACTTCAATTTCTCTTAATTAATTTAGATACGCGAAAAGGAAAATATTATGCGCATACTGGTAGTCGAAGACGATGATATTGCGGCGGAATATGTCCGCAAAGGATTAATGGAGGCGGGTCATGTTGTTGATCTTGCCGGGGACGGTGAGCTTGGTCTGGAAATGGCTAAGGCTGCAGATTATGACGCCCTTGTGCTGGATCGCATGTTGCCAAAGCGCGATGGGCTGTCTTTGCTCAAGGAGCTACGAGCGGACGGTGATAAAACCCCGGTCTTGATTTTATCCGCACTGGGTGAGGTTGACCAAAAAGTTGAAGGCCTCAGAGCTGGCGGCGATGATTATCTTTCCAAACCTTATTCGTTCACAGAACTATTGGCGAGAGTAGAAGCCATGGGCAGACGTACTGACCCAACGGCTGCTGTGACTAAGCTAAAAGCGGGTGAGTTGGAAATGGATTTGTTGGCACGTACGGTTAAACGCGAAGACCAAAACATTTTACTGCAGCCGCGTGAATTCCGGTTGTTAGAATGCCTGATGCGTCATGCAGGAAAAGTGGTGACACGCACCATGTTGCTCGAAAAGGTGTGGGATTATCACTTTGACCCCCAGACCAATGTGATTGATGTACATATTTCGCGCTTGCGGGCGAAAATTGACAAAGAGTTTGATACGCCGATGCTGCACACGGTTCGCGGCGCAGGTTACCGCTTGCAGGTTTAGCAAACCTGCGCGACAAAGGTTTCTATGTTCGCGCCATTAAAACGTCTGTTTAAAAATACGATTTTTCGCCTGTCAATGATTGCTGCTGCACTGTTCGCAGTGTCATCATTGATTGTGCTGGGTTATATTTATTTTGCCACTGTAGTTTCTGATTTAAACCGCGTCGACAGGACTATGGAACTTGAAATTACAGAGCTGACAAACATTTATGAAACCCTTGGCCCTGTGGTGTTAAACCAGGTTATTTTCGACCGTGCTTTGCCAAAAGGTGTGAGTAATGCCGATAATAATACTTTCTATGTGTTCGAATATTACGACGAAAAAGGAGGTGTCAACGGCGGCGGTAATTTACCCGCAAAGCGGTTCTTTACTGATCCTGAGAAAATTCCCTTTTGGAAAAAAATGCCGGGGTTGAAAAGCGAGCAATCCCGAGATTTTGAATATGCCGTTGCCTCGGCTACGGGTGATAACAAGCGGACTAGAAGAGCGCGCGGACGGCTAAAAGAATTTTTACCCTCGGGCGCAAAATTATTTATCGCTAAAGATGTAGAAAATATCATGGATGCGGGCGAAAAAGTTACGCGGGCATTGATAATTTCCGTTGCATTGGCAATTTCACTTGGTTTGATATCGGGCATTTATATGTCGAGCCGGTTTGCCCGTAGAATTGCCGCGTTCAACAAATTGGCCACAGATGTGCGGTCGGGCGATCTTAAACAGCGTGTGCCGCGCAATGAAAGCGGCGACGAGTTAGATGTGCTGGCGGAGCATCTCAATGCCATGCTCGATCATATTGATACATTGATGATGGCTATGCGCTATGCGGGGGATAGTATTGCCCATGATTTACGCTCTCCGCTGACACGGTTACATACAAGGCTTGCTACGGCCGGCTCTGAGGTCAAAAATAAAGCCGCACGCAAAGCTCTTTATGAAGCATCAGATGATGCGGGGGAGTTACTACGAACATTTGAAGGCGTTTTGCGTATTGCAAGATTAGAAGCAGGCGAGCGCCGCGA
>JAJFFM010000233.1 GCA_021776675.1 Robiginitomaculum sp. | reverse complement strand
CGAGCGCCAAGAGGCGCCCACTTCCCCCACAGGTGGGGGAAGGAGGAATGAAACCCTCATTTATTGGTAAATACCAAAACTCTATTCTTCAATGTTTTGTATGGGTGATACAGTTGTGATTATATTTCAAGGTTACACCTTTTTAGACTAAGTTCATATGGGCGTGAATTGGTCACATTGCTGTATTTTACAAAACATGGTACAATGCATCCGTAACTTTGATGGAGATTGTATGACTGAATTAATTTTATTTGTTTTGGGCGTCCTTTATATTGCGGCTGGGCTGCGGGCCGTGTTTGATCCGGATTTCATCGGCGATATTATGGCTGATTTTAGGAACTCTGTTGGTCTGACCTATTTAACGGGTACATTTGTCGCTGTGATTTGTTTAGCCTTACTGACTATGCACAATGAATGGGGCAGTGCGAAACAGGGCGTCGCAAGTTTTATCCTGTGGGCGGGATTATTTAAAGGCCTAGCTTTCATATCATTCCCTCAGCTCATGTTCGGTATGTGGGACAGTTTATTTCCGCAAGGCAAAATCGCACGGATACTTGGTGTTGTTATCATTGCTTTGGGCGCGGCTCTGGTTTGGTGGGCAAAAGTTTAGTCTTAAGAAGGCTTTAACCTGCGCGTTCATAAGCTAATTTAATCCAGGCTTTCACATCCCCGTCTATCTCGCCGACAGTTTCTAGCCGTACTTTGTGACTGCACATGGCGTTTCCGCTGAGAAGCCGTCCTATGGCTGGTTCATCTTTCAGGCTGATACCCAAATCAATGCGGGTTTTTGTGGCTGGTGTTATCAGGGCGAATTGTTTCTTGCGGCGCAGGGAAACACTGGTTTTCTTGGGCGCGACTTCAATGTCTTGGCCGAGGGTTATCACATAGGCTATCAGCGTATCATATATGGGTACAAGCCCGGCCTTGGCACCACTATATTGTGCAGCTACCAAATCAATGTCTTCGCCTGTCTCTAGTGTTTTGGAAGCTATCAGATTAGCAAAACCGTGCGTGACACCGTGGTCGGTTTTCAACATTTTAACGATCAAGCCGTGCTTTTCTAGCCCGCAGGATTTTGTAACTTTCAGCCAATCCACCAATGATTTTCCCGTCTTTTCCGGTAAGTTATCAATCATGCTTTGGAGCATTTCCTCTTGGGTCGCCATTACTATTTCTCCCTCTTTATGAGGTGAGTATACTAGAAAATGTGTTGTGAGTAAACATTTACGCGCTAGACTAATGCCATGACAACAAAACATTATGATGCGGTTATTATTGGGGCAGGGCATAACGGGCTTGTCTGTAGCTATTATTTAGCGCGCAAAGGGCTTTCCGTTTGTGTGCTCGAGCGTAGTTCCGTGGTCGGCGGTGCGGCGCTTACCGAAGAGTTTCACCGTGATGCAGCAGGTGGTTACAGAAATTCCGTTGCAGCCTATACGGTATCCTTGCTGCAGCCCAAAGTCATAAAGGATATGGAGCTTAAAAAGCACGGGTTAGATGTCGTGTTGCGCAAGGTGGACAATTATTTGCCGCTAGGGACGAGAAAGAAGGATGGGTATTTATTAGCGGGCAGGGATGGATTGACCCTGCGCGAAATTGCTCGCCATAGCGAAAAAGACGCGCAGGCCTATCCTCGTTACGAAGCGGCATTGGACGGCATTGTTGATTTGCTCAAGCAGTTTTTATTGGTGGCACCACCCAATATGGGCGGCGGTCTTGCGGATGTATTATCACTGCTCAGCGCGGGCAATAAAATGCGCAAATTGTCCACGGCGACCCAGCGGAATTTACTGGATTTTTTCACGAAATCTGCCACAGAAATCCTCGACCAGTATTTTGAAAATGATGCGGTCAAAGCCCTGTTCGGGTTTGATGCAATTGTCGGCCATTTCGCCAGTCCCAACGAGCCGGGCTCGGCCTATGTGCTGTTGCATCATGTGTTCGGCGAAGCGGCAGGTGTACCCGGTGCATGGGGCCATGCCATAGGCGGCATGGGCGCCATAACCCAAGCCATGCAAAAAGCATGTGAGGTACAAGGTGTAGATATTATCTTGGATGCGCATGTAGACGAAATTATCACCAATAAAGATAAAGACATAAGGGTGAGAGTTTGCGGTACGACTTATATGGCCAAGACGGTAGCGGCCTCTGTGCATCCGCAAATTCTGTATCAAAATTTGATAAATTCCGATGAGCTACCCGTAGATTTCCGCTCCCGTATCAAAAACTATAAATCGCATTCGGGTACATTTCGGATGAATGTAGCGCTGAGTGAACTGCCGAAATTTAAGGCTGCACCTACGGCTAAACCTGAAAGCGAAGACTTTCTCACCTCAGGTATCATAATTGCTCCGAGCCTTAAATATATGGACGAAGCTTGGCTCACGGCCAAAGATAAAGGTTGGTCGGATGAGCCGATTATAGAAATGCTGATACCGTCGACATTGGACGATACCCTTGCGCCCAAGGGTAAGCATGTGGCCAGTCTGTTTTGCCAACAATTCGCATTTAATCTGCCGGACGGCAAAAAATGGGAAACAAAGCGCGAGAAAGTTGCCGACCATATCATAGATACGGTCAATAAATATGCCCCAGGTTTTGCGAGATCCGTCCTTGGGCGACAAGTTCTGTCCCCATTAGATATAGAAACGAAATTCGGTCTAATTGGTGGTGACATATTTCACGGTCGTATGAGCCTCGATCAATTGTTCTCCGCCCGTCCGGTACTCGGTTATGGCGCATACCGCTCGCCCATCAAAGGCCTCTATATGTGCGGCTCAGGCACCCATCCCGGCGGCGGCGTAACCGGTGCCCCCGGCCATAATGCAGCACAAGTGATTTTGAAAGATAGACGTTTCTTAAGCTTGTGAGTTACGTTTAATTATGCAATAACCACCATACCGAGGGGTGCTGATTATATCGGCTGAGACTTACCCTTAAGATTCCTTGACGGGGTCTAGAAACTTGATCTGGCTAATACCAGCGGAAGGACGGGAATGTATTTTGGACGCCTCACAGCGTTAGCGGGTTTACTGTTTGTAGCATTTGCTGCTTTTTCTGCTATGGCTGTATCTGCGTATGCGAGTGAAACTGCACTTGGTTGTAAGGATGTCGAGTATAAAAAAACCGACTTCACTGTTTGCAAGTTTTCTGCGCAGTCTTCCATAGTCCGTACCTATTTGAATGATGACAATGACACACCTTATGGTAATTTTACCGCTTTAACCAAATCGTTAGCAGACCAAAACCAAATGCTGGTTTTTGCCATGAACGGCGGTATGTACAAAACTGACCGCAGTGCGGCTGGTCTATATGTTGAAGGGTGGGAGCAGGGACAAGCGCTCAACACCAATAAGGGATCTGGCAATTTTCATATGATACCCAATGGTGTTTTCCTGATTTGGCAAGAGGATGGTTTTCGCGGCGCGCATGTGATGACTACGGAAGACTACAAGAATAAAATGGCCCATGACGTCGTTAAAAAAGATGTCGTTAAATATGCCACCCAATCTGGCCCGATGTTGGTCATAGACGGCAAATTACATGCCAAATTTAATCAAGACAGTTTATCCAAATATATCCGCAATGGGGTCGGGGTCAGCGGTGATGATATCTATTTCGCTATCAGCAATGAAGTCGTCAACTTTCATACCTTCGCAAGTCTATTCAAAGATTATTTAGGGGCTACAAATGCGCTTTATCTGGACGGGGCTATCAGCAAATTATACGCACCAGAACTAAACCGCAATGACTATGGCCTCCCTATGGGCCCCATGATCGCGGTGGTGGAGGCGGCAGAATGACACAAGACGAGTTTAACGCATTTTGTGCTACGCTCCCGCACACATTTCATGTGGTGCAGTGGGGTGGGGCGGACGTTTGGAAAGTTGGTGTGGCTGGCAAGAACACAAATAAGGTGTTTGTTATTGGTGGCTGGAATAAGGATAGTACCGAGCATAAGCGAGGCAAGGGCGACCGCCCGTCGGCGCAAGTGCGCCGCGCCCGCGCAGGCGTTGAGCAAAGCGAAACTGCCGTGAGCGATATAAAACACTATGCAGCATCATTCAAATGCGGAGAAATAGCCTTTGAATTCCTACGCGATACCCCCGGTTGTCGCCCCGCGCCCTATCTGGCGTCGCGCGGTATGAAATGGATACAGTGCTTTAAAAGTGGGGGGCTGACAGACGAAGGCGTTACGGACGAAGATTTGAAAGACTATCTACGCGAAAGCCACCGCTTGGCATCACTAAATCTAACCAAAAAATTACAAAAACAATTAGGACTTAATCAGGGTGGTTATGATGCGTAACTATCAAACCGTATCCCACCATCCCGCTCATACCGACGAAGGTCGGTATCCATTGCTAGTAGTGCGCCAAGCCGAAAGGTGGACCCCGTTCTGCAACGGGGTGAGCGGAGTTTGGGGGAGTTGTCGTGATTGATCCCGTAGCTCGCGATAAAATTATTCCCCTGTTACGCTCGGATGAAAACCTGCTTTGGGCTGACAAACCTCATAAGTTCCCTGTCATGGGAATAGCGTTAGTTCATCTACTAACGTCTGTTTTAGGTGTTATTTTTATCTCATATACTTTTTTCTATATACTGTTTAGCGAAGACCTAACCCATGTTTGGCAAAAAGCTCTTATACTTACTATTATGCTGTTATTCATTTGGGGTTTTGCCGCAGGGTTTAAGTTTCACTCCAAACTCATACTTGGTCCCGTTTACGAAATATACGGAATTACAGATAAGCGAGCTTTGATTGTTAGCCCTTACAAAGATCTGCAAACGGTAATTATTTCGCCTGAAGAAATGGGTGATATTCGTATTTTAGGTAATCATAAAATTGGAACAATCCGATTTGAAACCCTCAAGCTTAACCCGTGGAGTTTTGCATACAAATATAATATATTTGCTCGCAAGAGTGATTTAAGCGCGTTTCGTAATATCCGTAATCCCCGAGAAGTTGAAACCTTCATTCGCAAAACATTTCCCATTAAAGGAACAACCCCATGAATAAACCAATAGACCAATCGCAGTTTCAGACGCCGACCGTGACCACGGGGGCTTTGCCTGCTTCGACTAAGTTTTTCACCAACCCAGAGACCGCGCCCGATATATCCGTCGCACACCGTTCTATCGCACTGCACCCCAGCGCCAATGAACCTGATGTCGTGGTTTATGATACTTCGGGGCCGTATTCCGATACATCCGTTGAGATTGACGTAGAAAAGGGGCTCGCTCGTCCCCGTACGGAGTGGATAGTTGAGCGCGGCAACGCAGAGGAATATACGGGCCGCGATGTGACGCCCGAAGATAACGGTGGCGCGTCCGGTAAATATTTGGCGCGAGAATTTCCCATTAAAAACAACCCTTTGCGCCGCAAAGATAATACGGAGCCCTTCACCCAATACGAATACGCCAAAGCCGGCGTCATTACCAAAGAAATGATTTATGTTGCCGAGCGTGAAAACCTAGGCCGCAAAGAAGCCGTGCCGGGCGCACAGGCACGTGTAAACGCGGGCGAGAGCTTCGGCGCAGATATTCCCGCCTTTGTCACCCCCGAATTCGTGCGCGAAGAAATCGCACGGGGGCGGGCCATTATCCCGTCCAATGTCAACCACCCCGAGATAGAACCGCAAATCATCGGCCGTAATTTTCTGGTCAAAATTAACGCCAATATCGGCAAGTCCGCAGTGGCATCCAGCGTCGAAGAAGAAGTAGACAAAATGGTCTGGGCTACGCGTTGGGGCGCGGACAATGTCATGGATTTATCCACGGGCCGTAACATCCACAACACTCGTGAATGGATTATCCGCAACTCGCCCGTACCCATCGGCACTGTGCCCATGTACCAAGCCCTAGAAAAAGTAAACGGTGTCGCCGAAGACCTGACATGGGAGATTTTCCGCGATACTCTTATAGAGCAAGCTGAGCAGGGGGTAGATTATTTCACTATCCATGCGGGTGTTCGCCTTGCCTATATTCACCTAACCGCCCACCGCGTTACGGGCATTGTCTCGCGCGGCGGCTCTATCATGGCGAAATGGATGCTGTCCCGTCATGAGGAGAGCTTTCTCTACACCCATTTCGAAGAGATTTGCGACATCATGCGCACTTATGATGTTGCGTTTTCTTTGGGTGATGGCCTGCGCCCGGGCTCCATCGCCGACGCCAATGACCGTGCTCAATTTGCGGAACTAGAAACCCTCGGCGAGCTGACCCAGATCGCGTGGGCCAAGGGCTGCCAAGTGATGATCGAAGGCCCCGGCCATGTACCTATGCACAAGATCAAGGCCAATATGGAGAAGCAGTTGGACGTCTGCGGCGAAGCCCCGTTCTACACATTAGGCCCGCTGACCACTGACATCGCGCCCGGTTATGATCATATCACCAGCGGCATTGGTGCGGCCATGATTGGGTGGTTCGGGACGTCCATGCTGTGCTATGTCACCCCCAAAGAGCATCTTGGACTACCTGACCGCGACGATGTAAAAGTTGGTGTTATCACCTATAAATTAGCTGCCCACGCCGCCGATTTGGCCAAAGGTCACCCAGCCGCCCAAATCCGCGACGATGCCCTGTCCCGCGCAAGGTTCGAGTTTAGGTGGGAAGACCAATTCAACCTAGCCCTCGACCCCGAAACCGCCAAAGATTATCACGACCAAACC
>JAJFFM010000232.1 GCA_021776675.1 Robiginitomaculum sp. | reverse complement strand
TTGCGTTTGATGTCTTTAATGATGCGTTCTGATGAACGCCCTGTTTGTTTCTGTCTCATGTTAACTCCAAAAGTTACAATGAACAAAAACTCTCTCTTAGCACAGACCTAAATCTGTGCCATAAGCGCTGACGTCAGACAGATAATAATTTATGGATATATTTGACCAACTTCTATTGACGGTTAGTAAAATTTGACTTGATGATTCATCCGTTTCCTTTAAGGCAATAAGTATAAAAGGGGGTCATCATGAAATTTACTACAAAAATATCAATCATTGCTTTAGCGGGTTCATTGTTTGTTGGGTGTGCTACAAATGATTTGAACAGTGAAGAGGCTGCCGTTAAACGCTTGGTTGCTAGTGAAGGTTTACTTGAACAAAATGTAGATTCTGATTTTGAAGGTAAGGCTTACGACCAAGATGGAGAAAAAGTGGTTTGCAAAAAAATTAAAGTGACAGGATCAAGGATAGGGCAATACACAGTTTGTAAAACTGAGGAAGAGTGGGCAACTTTGGAAAATGATGCAAAATCCGAAGTTGGTAGGATGCAAGATGCAGGCGCTAGATTCGCTGAAGAAACTAATGGGACTTTTTAAGCGACTGGGATTAGCACCAATTTACCTAAGTTTGTTTTCTCTTTTATTTGTAATGCGTATCCATGAACTCTAGGAAGGCTGGCCAGTCTTCTTTGACTACGCCGTGCGTACCAGAGCGTATCCAGAAAGCTATGTCGGCGGCGGGCGTGAAATCGTTTAATTTAACTTGGGTAAGTCCTTGTTTACCGTAGATATTATAAGCAGAATTAGCTGCTTGCGCGGCGCGGAAGGCACCATTGGGATCCGACCAGACATCACGTCTTGCATTGCCCAAAAATAACGGTCGCGGGGCGATTAAGGCAAGCAGAGCATGTTGATCGGTGGTCATATCTTGTTCACGGCCTGCATAACCCGCATAGGATTTTGAGAACCAGTGCGGAAACGTTTTGGTTATTTCGCGCACGCTTTCGCCTTTTTTGTATTTATTCAGAGATGCCCCGCCCGTACCTGATTGGTGGGATATAACGGCCCCAACACGGCTATCAAATGCTGCTGCGACCAAGGCTGATTTGCCGTAGCGAGAATGGCCGTAAGTGACAAAGCCGTCTTTAGCAAAGCGTTCGTCTTGCTCAAGGGCGTCAATAGCCCGCGAAAACCCCCATCCCCAAGCGGCTATAGCGCCCCAACGGGTTTGGTCGTCTGTGTGGCCTTCGGATAGCGCGCGTAAGTCGGCTAAACCACGCTCAGAGCGGTCCGCTACGAATTCTGACGGATACATAGCTGCTAGGGCATAACCGTGCTCAAGTATCATCTCCATGGGCGGTGTCGCGATATAGCGGCCAAACACATAGTTCATGGTCTTGGACATAAGGCCTTCACCGTCGCAAGAAAACCCATTGCCTGCGGGCTTACTGACGTCCGGATGCCTAACCGTATTATGGTTGGGGCAGAAGCTTTGCAACATGATGACAGGAACAGGCGCTGTTGTGTCGTTGGGGATAACGACAACCAGTTTAAACGGGCGGGTCGTTGAGGCTTGGCCGTTAAAGATTGCTGTTGCGGTGAGTGTATATTCCTCAATGGAGGCTTTGCCGCCGTAAGCCGTGTGCGCAATGGTTTTTTGGTCAATGATTTGTGTGCTGGATGTGTCCGGTAAAAAACCGAATACCTGCATTTGTAGGTCTTCTTGCAATTGTGGTCTGTTGTTTTCTTCCCAATCTTGCTGGGAAATGGTCTTTGTTACCAAAACCGGTCTAGCCGCAAAACCATTTGGCTTGAGATTAGCCCTGCTGATGGTTAGTTTGGTTGGCCCACACGCAACTAATATGGACATAAAAAGAACCGAGACTATCCAGAGAGCCCAGCCCCTTTTACGTTTTGGCAACACCCTACGCACCTGACTTTGATAGGGTTTCTGGTTTTGACAAGGTTAGATTGCTTAGGGCTTGCTCCCAATCATGTTTCATATCGTCTATATCCTCTAATCCGCAAGCGATGCGCACGAGTGGCCCGCCAAATTTTGGGTCGTGGTCACGGTTAAGCTGTGGGTCGCAGTGTATCACTAGGCTTTCAAAACCACCAAAGGAAAACCCTTTGGCGAATATCTTGAGGCTGTCGAGCAAAGCGAGCACTTCGGTCTGCTCGCAAGGCTCTAAGACTATGCTGAACAGGCAAGAGGAACCAGTGAAATCCCGTTGCCACAAATCATGGTTGGGATGCGAGTTAAGGGCAGGGTGGACGGCCCGCTTGACTTTGGCATGGCTTTGTAACCATTCGGCCAATGCAATCGCAGATTTTTCTTGTCGCTCGAACCGTGTGACCACCGTGCGAAACCCGCGTAAAATTTGGTAAACATCATCTGGTGATGTGGAATTACCATAAGCAATTGCGGTTTTGGCCACTTTATTTGCCATAGCTTTTGTACGCGAAATGACGGCGCCTGATAGAATGTCGCTATGTCCGCTAAAGAACTTTGTTGCCGCATGAACGGCAATATCTGCGCCCATATCCAGCGGTGCATAGACTAGACCTGCTGACCATGTATTGTCGACGATGGTCGTGATTTTATGTGCTTTAGCTTCCTTGATAATAGCAGGTAAATCTTGAATTTCCATACTGAGAGAGCCTGGACTTTCTAGCAAAATACAAGAGGTGTTTTTGCGAATAATATCAGTAATACCTTCGCCAATGCCGGGCGGGTAATACTCAATCTCGACACCGAATTTGGTTAGCTGTGTATTACAAAAATTACGAATGGGGCCGTAGCTACTGTCAGTTACCAAGATATGGTCACCCGCTTTGACATTTGCCAGAATTGACAATGTATTGGCTGAAAGCCCGCTTGGGGTCAGTGTTGTGCCAGCACCATTTTCTAGGGCGCAGAAAGCTTCGGATAAGGCATCATGTACGGGTGAGCCGTGGCGACCATAAATGCGGTGACCGCCATTATAGAGATCATCTGCCTTATCAAATAACAAAGTAGACGCACGGATTATTGGTGGATTGACACTCGTGCCTATCTCGACTTTCGGGCGGCCTATATGGGCAAATTTAGTTGCGTTCTTCATGTTATTACATCCAATCAGGTTCAGGTAGACCCTTTTGGCGTAAGAACTCCGGATTGTAAATCTTGGATTGATAGCGGGCACCATAATCACAAAGCATCGTCACAATTGTTTGTCCCGGTCCCATATCTTTAGCCATGTCCATTGCGCCCGCGATATTGATACCAGAAGAACCGCCAAGGCACATGCCTTCGTTTACGGTTAAATCAAATAGAATATTGAGCGCATCAGCGTCGTGGATGCGGTAAGCTCTGTCGACAATAATGCCCTTAAGGTTGTCCGTAATCCGTCCTTGGCCAATGCCTTCGGTAACGGAACCGCCTTCGGTTTCCAATACACCGTCTTTGTAATAAGAAAACAGTTTGGAACCGCCCGGATCGGCTATACCAATTTGAATATCAGGGTTCATTTCCTTGAGGGCTAAGGACATACCGCCCAAGGTACCACCTGAACCAACGGCGCAGATAAACCCGTCTATCTTACCATCCGTTTGTGCAAATATTTCTGGTGCAGTTGTCTGAATATGTGCATCCCGGTTAGCCGTATTGTCAAATTGATTGGCCCAGAGCGCTCCCAATTTTTTGGCTAATCGACCAGAATAGCGTACATAATTATCAGGGTTGGAGTAGGGCACTGCATCAACTTCTATCAGTTCTGCGCCTGCTAGCTTAATTGCATCTTTCTTCTCTTGAGACTGGCTGCGCGGAATGACAATTTTACATGTATATCCGAGCGTCGCGCACACCATGGCAAGCCCGATGCCCGTATTCCCAGCCGTGCCTTCGACAACAATACCGCCTGGTTTTAATGTCCCTGCGGCTTCTGCAGCGCGAATAATGGATAGTGCCGCCCGGTCTTTAACGGATTGCCCGGGGTTGAGAAACTCTGCTTTGCCAAGGATTTCACATTTGGTTAGTTCAGAAGCTTTGTTCAAACGAATAAGCGGCGTGTTGCCGATAAGGTCAATTACTGAATGTGCGGTCACGATGTCTCCTACGTGTTAAGGCTTAGGTTTTACAGGTAAGGGTTTCCTCTGTCTGTTCAAGTCGTTTCATAGGGGCTCACAATAGTTTGATGCGAATATTTAGTGCTATGCTTGGCGTTACGGGTAGATTGACAGCAAATGATATTACGCTCAAATACTTATAAAGCTGATATGCCTGAGGAAGTATTGTGGAAGTATTGATGAGAAAATCACTGGTCGCAGCCGTACAAGTCGGCTCCAAATTGTTTAATTTTGCTGCAACATTGGATGTATTCGCGCAAAAGCTCACAACACTGAAAAAACAAGGCGTAGATTTAGCCGTATTCCCCGAAGCATTCTTTGGCGGTTATCCTAAGGGCGTAGATTTTGGCGCTAGAGTAGGCATGCGAAATCCTGAAGGGCGAGATCTGTTCGTAAAATATTACAATACAGCAATTGAACGTAAATCTGTTGAAATGCAGAAAATACTGAAATTGGTTAAAGATGCTGGATTGAATGTGGTTACGGGCTTAATCGAAAGAGACGGCGGGACATTATATTGCGCCAGTGTCACTATTGGGCGGGGCGGCGAGATATTATCTTGGCACCGAAAGCTCATGCCGACGGCTATGGAGCGGATCATTTGGGGCGTAGGAGACGGGTCTACAATGAATGTTGCCAGTACTGATATCGGCAATGTCTCCATGGCGATTTGCTGGGAGAATTACATGCCGCTTTACCGCGCGCATTTATATGCCCAAGGTGTTCAAATTCATTGTGTACCTACAGTTGATGATCGCGATGTGTGGTTACCAACAATGCAGATGATTGCACTTGAGGGCAGATGTTTTGTCGTTAGTGCATGCCAGTTTATGACAATGTCAGACGTGGACGACCCCGAATTCGTGCCGTTACAGGGAACTGAGCCAAATACTGTTTTGATAAATGGTGGTAGTTTAATAATTTCACCCATGGGTGAAGTTCTTGCTGAACCGGTATTTGGTAAAACAGCCACCATAATGGCAGAGATAGATTTGGACGATATTGCCCGTGGTAAATTTGACCTTGATGTAGATGGTCATTATGGGCGGCCTGATGTGTTTAATCTATCTGTGAATACCAAAGAACAAAGGACTGTAACATGCGATGAGAGTTTAGAATAATACTAAATTTTTACTATGCAAATATGAGAGCATACGGCATTAGGTGTGCGAGGAGATTTTGATGACTAAAATGAACGCCATAATTAACCTGAAAGCCCCAAATGGTAACACTTACGAGATTGGTAATAAAAAACCGCTAACTATTTTTGCAGGACCGTGCGCTATGGAAAGCCGCGATCATGCGCTTGAAACGGCTTCTATGCTGAAACAAATTGCCGATAATGTTGACATCAATCTGGTTTATAAGTCTTCTTACGACAAAGCAAACCGCACAAGCATTCACTCTGCGCGCGGTATTGGTATAGATGCGGCTTTACCGATTTTTGCCGAAATTAAAGAGACCATTGGGCTTCCGGTTATAACCGATGTGCATACGGCCGAGCAGTGCGCGCGGGTTGGTGAAGTTGCTGATATATTACAAATTCCTGCATTTTTGTGCCGCCAAACCGATTTATTGATAGCCGCGGCTGAAACGGGTAAAATTATCAATGTCAAGAAGGGCCAATTTCTAGCACCTTGGGATATGGAAAATGTCTTAAATAAATTGGTCGAGGCAGGTAATCCTAACATTATGGCCTGTGAGCGCGGTACCAGCTTTGGCTATAATACTCTGGTGACGGATTTTCGTGCTTTGCCTACGCTCAAAAGCTTTGGCGCGCCCGTTGTGTTTGATGCAACACATTCCGTGCAACAACCCGGCGGACAGGGCGGTACGTCAGGCGGTCAACGTGAATTTGTACCAACTTTAGCACGGGCCGCAGCAGCAATAGGTGTCGCAGCCATATTCATGGAAACCCATCCGGATCCTATGAATGCCCCATCGGACGGCCCTAATATGATACCGACCGGAGAATTTGAAGCGCTTCTTGAGGATATTATCGCGTTTGATTGCCTTAGCAAATCTCTTGGATGATTTTTTGGGTAAGTCTCTTTAAGTTATTGTTTTAACGGCTTTAATGGTAAGGTGATGGGGCTATCTTCTATTTCGATAGTTTCCATTTCCATCAATGGTGCGAGTTTTGGCAAAATGTTTTTTTCGAGTAAATTTTGCACTCTTCGTTTTGCATCGACCCGCAAATCTTCATAAAATAAATTAGAAGGTAATGTGCGGTATTTGCCGCCAAAACGGCTTGGCCTACGCAGGTTTTTTAATTTTGGTTTATCCAATAACAAGACGCCGTCTTGGCATTGTGCCCCTGTTTGATGAGGCATAGGCACAGGCATAGTTTCAATATCTAAGCCCTCTGCCGCAGCACCCCCGAGATGCAACCGTGCTGGTGCATAATCGACTTCGGTAGTCCATAGAAGAGGGTTTACACATAAAAGTGGCCGCCCATCTACTGATTGTATACTGCCGCTCTCCTCTGGGTTCCATATGAGCGTCTTATCAACAAACCGCTTTACGCGTGTTTTTTCTTTTGGCTCGAATGCTCCAAAAGCAATAATGCAATTAGTATCCTGTTTGCGCGTACAGGCCTGTAAATTAGTTGTGCTATTTAGTACAAAAGGATGATCAATAATATAAGCTGCGGCCAGTTTTTTATTCAAATCGCCACCGAAGTATTCAGCTAATAACCTCTGTGCATGCATACCGCCTTGACCATAGCCTATCAATAAAATGGGGCGTTCTACCGGATTTTCTTCTAAAAACACTTCGAATGCGCGCCGTACGTCCTGATAGGCAAGCTCCATCGCGAGAACAGAATCGTCCCTGTTGTTTAAAAAGGTATAAAGAGCAGCCTGCCTATATTGTGGGGCATATACCCGTCCTGCGAACTGGTAAGGTAATATGTAATTCGGCATTATGACACGTTCAAATCTCGTTTTTAATTTATTTGAATCTATTGGTGCATTCCAATGGGTACGGCCAAGGAATAAAGTTGGAGAAATGACAAAAACATCACCGCCAGGTATACCAATTGTGTTGATATTCGTGTCAGGACGCACAAGCCATCCCGCATCTACAGAGTAGTCGGGCGCAGGCGGCAGAGCCATAGTTTGAAAAGGCTCACCCGGGTCGTAAATAGTTTGGAACAAGTCGTCCCGGTAATACCAAGACGCGAGTATCAGCATAACGGCAAATAAGACCATCAGCACGCTCGAGATGATGCGCATTTGTATATATCCTAATTTCGTCATATTTCACCTTTATCACGAAAACACTATTTACTGATAAGCCCAGTTCAGCCTACAACACCATACAGATATCTGAAAGCCATCATAATGACAAACTTGCAATCCGAACAACCTGTTAAAAAGCACCATTTTTTTGCATCTCTGCGCAATAGCTTTTTCACCGGCGTTGTCGTAGCCCTGCCCATTGGGGTAACTATTTGGTTGATTACATGGTTTGTTGGCATGGTTGATACAAAAGTCAAGCCTCTCATTCCGTCCCATTATGTCCCTGATTGGGTCTTTGCCATTCCCGGGCTTGGCATCATAATCTCTATTGTCGGGCTTTGGATGCTGGGGGCTGTGGCCAGCAATTTCTTCGGGAGCCGTTTATTGCGGTTCGGAGAAAACCTGGTTGCGCGCGTCCCCTTGGTGCGTAATGTCTATAAGACTATGAAACAAATCGTTGTTACAATGGCCAGCCAAAAAGATCAGGCGTTCAAAGAGGTCTGCTTACTGGAATATCCGCGCAAAGGTTTGTGGGCGATTGGGTTTATTACTTCGGATTTAAAAGGCGCACCTGAGAAGCACCTTAAAGAGGGATATGTCTGCGTGTTTGTGCCGACCACACCCAACCCGACATCCGGTTTTTTGCTGTTTATTAAACGTACAGATGTGAAAATTTTAGACATGACACCCGAAGAGGGCGCTAAAATGATAATCTCAGGCGGTATGGTTGCCTCCGACGAAGATTTAGAGAAATTGGACGAACCTACACCAGGTCTTTAAATGATTAACCAGATTGCATCAATTTTACGCCCACATCCTGTTCAAATAAATATAACAAATTAAGCACGGCTTTGCCCCGTGCGCTTTCTAGTTTCGGATCCGCACTCGCGAGCAACCGTGCATCTGTAACGGCGGTTTCCAGCAAAGCTTTGTGCTTATCGAGATTAGCAAGTTTATAGGCAGGCATACCGCTTTGCCGTGCGCCGAGCAAATCACCAGAACCCCGCAAAGTCCAGTCTTCTTCGGCGATGAGAAACCCGTCCTCGGTTTCGCGCATAATTTCAAGCCTTGCCTTGGAGCTAACCCCGAGCGGGCCTTTATAGAGCAAGATGCAAGACGATTGTTTATCATTACGGCCAACGCGACCACGCAATTGGTGTAACTGGGCCAGCCCGAATCGTTCCGAATGTTCTATGACCATGACCGTAGCCCCGGGCGCATCAACACCGACTTCAATCACCGTAGTTGCTACCAGAATATCGTACTGCCCCCGCTTAAACCCTTCTGCGATAGCTTCTTTTTCTTTAGCTTTCAGCCGTCCATGTAG
Organism: Robiginitomaculum sp.; assembly: GCA_021776675.1. GTDB lineage: Bacteria > Pseudomonadota > Alphaproteobacteria > Caulobacterales > Maricaulaceae > Robiginitomaculum_A. The sequence goes on along the minus strand of JAJFFM010000232.1, from coordinate 6,007 downwards.
AAGCCCAACACGTTCACCGAACCGTGCGCTAAGGTGGCGATGCCTTTCTTCCGCAGAGGATAAATCCAAAATTTCCGAATCCTCAACCAATGGACAAACCCAATATACTTGCTCGCCTTTGTCCAACACCCGCTCCAGCCCGTCTATGACCGCCTGCATTTTCTCTACGGGGACAATGCGGGTCTCTATGGGTTTACGGCCTATGGGTTTCTCGTCGAGTCTGGAAATATCCATATCCCCATATGATGTCAGGGCGAGAGTGCGCGGAATGGGTGTGGCAGTCATCACCAATATATCTGGCTTATGACCTTTTTGACCCCTTTTACCTTTTTCACTAAGGCGTAGACGGTCACGCACACCAAAACGGTGTTGCTCATCAATAATAGCCAAACCGAGATCAGCGAATTCAACTTGATCTTGGAACAAGGCGTGGGTACCGCAAATCACGTCAATATGACCGTTTGCTAGCCCGCTAAGGATAGCCGTTCGTTGTTTGCCTTTATCGCGTCCAGTTAGAGCCTCGACGGTTAGGTTCGCGGGTGCGAGGAAAGCCTCAAGAGACACTTTGTGCTGCCGGGCCAAAATCTCGGTGGGCGCCATAATGGCTACTTGTGCGCCTGCTTCACAAATATGAGCAGCGGCGAGCGCAGCGACGAACGTTTTACCTGCCCCCACATCACCTTGTAGTAAGCGGGCCATGCGGGTAGGGGCGTTTAAATCAGCTTGTATTTCTTCGAATGTACGTGATTGTGCATCTGTTGGCTTGAACGGTGCACCGTCTAGGACTTCTTGGACATATTCACCTGTGACCTTAAAGCTTCGCCCGTGTTGTCTGCGGGTATGTTCACGGGCTAATGCCAATGCCAATTGTCTGGCTAATAATTCATCATAGGCCAAACGGCTGCGGTGCAGGGTATCTTCGCCAGCCTCAATCTTACTGGTCGGCGCATGTAAGTGCTGCAAAGCATCTAACCAATTTGGCCATTGGTATTTAGCCACCATAGCAGGGTCAAGCCATTCAGCTAGCACGGGGCATGTGGCAAGCGCACCGATAACGGCCTTGCGCGCCATTTTTTGTGTTAAGCCCGATGTTAAGGGATAAATGGTTTCAAATTTCGGGATTTGATCTGCATCTTTAGCCGGTAGCATATAATCAGGGTGGGTCATTTGTGGTTGGCCGCGAAAATGCTCTATTTTTCCTGATATGACCACATCTGCACCTTCGGGTAACATACGCCTTAGATAATCGGGGCGGGCATGAAAAAAAGTTAGCTCTAATTGCTCAGTTTCGTCGCTGACAAATACCCTATACGGTAAACGCCGTGTAGCACCCGGCTTATGGGTGTCGACATGCACATTTAAGATAACCATATCCCCGTCAACGGCACTAGATATACTTTGCAGGCGTTTGCGCTCAACCAGTCCGCTCGGTGGCGTCAGCACCACATCGCGTATCCGCCGCCCCATAGCTTTATCGAGTAATTCAGCCGAACGTGGTCCGATACCGGATATAGTGCTAATATCAGCAAATAACGGAAATAATATATCTGGCCTCATAAATGCATTTTGCGCCTAGTTTTTCATTCCTGCAAGGAATATAGGGGTGTGCTTGGAGATTCTTATGCTTGATGCAGAAAAAGCTATGCGGATAAAAAAATTGATACACCGATCCGGGTATCGAGGTTTTAAAGAAGTCGATTTAATTCTTGGCGGCTTTGCTAAGGCCCATGCGGCAGAGCTGTGCGAAGTTGAGTTTTCGCAGTTCGAAGCTCTGCTCGAAGAAAAAGACCATGATATATTTGACTGGATTACGGGTGCACAACCCACTCCAAAAGAGTTTGATACGCTGTTATTTGCAAAACTTTGCGATTTCACACCCGATATTTTTAAATAGTGCTAGCGGTACAGACATATGCAGACGCTAAAGGGACTTGGCAGGTCGGAGAATTGGCCGAAGGTGCTGATGCATATGTTTTTGCGCGGGCGGCCCATTTACGCTGGAAGAAGGGGCGTGGGGGATTAAATATATTTGTAGCACGGGACGACAGTCGTGCGGGTGCATTTCGCGGCGCTGTTGAGTTCTTTGCCCCTGATATTGATGTATTACAATTTCCGTCATGGGACTGCTTGCCCTATGACCGGATTTCACCGAGTAGAACAATCGCTGCGAAACGGGCAGGGTGCCTGCACACGCTTCAGCATTTAGACGGTAATAAACCCACCATCCTAGTCACGACCATTAATGCCCTAAGTCAAAAAGTGCCGCCTCGCGTAATTATGGGTAAGGCGGGATTAAAGCTTGTCCAAGGTGAACAAATTAAGCGCGAAGACTTGGAACAATATTTTTCCATGAACGGTTATACTCGCGCTTCTACTGTGATAGAGCCCGGTGATTATGCACTGCGCGGTAGTCTAGTAGATGTGTTTCCACCGGGATTTGACGAACCAGTTCGGCTAGACTTTTTTGGTGATGAGTTAGAAACATTACGCTCATTTGATGCAGACAGTCAGCGCTCCACGACTTCCCACAAACGTATCGATTTAGCCCCCGTCAGCGAAGTTTTCCTCAATCCAGACAGTATTGCAAAATTCCGCACGTCATATATCGCAGCTTTTGGCGGCGGGTTAAGTGATGATCCGGTCTACGCTGCCGTCAGCCAAGGTATCCGTTATCAAGGACTTGAACATTGGCTGCCTTTGTTCACGGATACGGTAGAGACACTGTTTGATTATGTAGCCGATACTTCCCTTTGGGCATTTGATGCCCTCAGCGGCGAAGCAGGTGCGGAACGTGAAAAACTGATCGCCGATTATTTCGAAGCCCGCGAAGGTCACGCAGAAGAAAAATCCGCCTATAAAGCTATACCGCCTGAACGGCTGTATCTGATGGGTGCGGAGCTTGAAGCGAAATTATCGGGTTTGAGTGTACGCAAACATTCTAATTTCTCTTTGGCGCTGTCTGATAACACGATGAATATGTCGGCGTCTGCCGCACGTAATTTTTCCAAAGAACGCCAGAGCGAAGGCGTGAATGTTTTTGATATTGCGACCGGGCATCTCAAAAAATTGGCTAAATCAGGTCAAAAAGTTTTATTGGCGTCATGGACGGACGGGTCAAGCGAACGTCTTGGCGGCGTGTTCGCTGACCATGAGCTTGTTATTGGATCTATTGATGCTGCGAGCGATATAGCCAAACTTTCTGCGGGGAACATCAAGCGTATAGTCCTTCCCATCGAAAATGGGTTTACCTATGGTGATCTAAGCGTTTTAAGCGAACAAGATATTCTTGGCGATCGGTTGGTGCGTCGGGGGCGGCGTCATAAAGGTAAGAACTTCATTGCAGAGGTTTCTGCTCTGTCCGAGGGCGATTTGGTCATCCATATCGACCACGGTCTTGGCCAATATATCGGGCTAAAAACGCTCCCGGTACAAGACGCCCCGCATGATTGCCTTGAGATCGAATATGCAGGCGGTAGTACATTATATCTTCCCGTAGAAAACATCGAACTTCTCTCGCGTTATGGGGCTGGCAGTGAAAACCCCGTCTTGGATAGGCTCGGCGGGACGGCGTGGCAATCTCGTAAGGCTAAGGCCAAGCAACGTCTTAAAGATATGGCAGGGCGGTTGATTAAAATCGCCGCTGCCCGCGCCCTTAAAACCTGTGACCCCGTTGAAGTGAATTTTGGTGAATATACAGAATTTTGCGCCCGTTTCCCCTATGTAGAAACCGAAGACCAAATGAATGCCATCCAGGACGTGGTCGGTGATTTAACCAGTGGCCGCCCCATGGACAGGCTGGTTTGCGGTGATGTCGGGTTTGGGAAAACCGAAGTTGCTCTGCGAGCAGCCTATCTCATGGCTATGAGTGGTCAACAGGTCGCCATAGTTGCGCCGACAACAGTCTTGAGCCGTCAACATTTTGCGACATTTACGGAACGGTTCAAAGGATTACCCATAAAAATTAGGCAGTTATCACGCCTCGTAAATAGCAAAGACGCCAAAGCTGCCCGTGAAGAATTAGCGTCTGGTCAATGTGATATCATAATTGGCACTCATGCATTATTGGCTAAGACCGTAAAGTTTTCCGACCTTGGTCTGCTAATCGTCGATGAAGAACAACGTTTCGGGGTAAGCCATAAAGAGCGATTAAAAGCCATACAGGCAAATATCCATGTATTGACGCTGACTGCGACACCCATTCCGCGTACTTTGCAAATGGCACTGTCTGGAATTCGGGATTTATCTCTCATTGCGACACCACCAGTCGATAGGCTCGCTGTACGCACATATATTACACCGTGGGACCCGGTTATTTTACGCGAAGCATTGCTGCGTGAACGTTACCGTGGGGGACAGAGTTTCTTCGTTGTACCGCGCATTGCAGATTTACGCCGCTGCGAAGATTTTCTTGCCGAGCACGTGCCAGAGGTTAGCTATGTTATGGCCCACGGTCAGATGAAGCCAGCCGCGCTTGAAGATGTAATGACTGCATTTTATGACCATAAATATGATGTGCTGCTGTCTACATCTATCATAGAAAGCGGGCTAGATATTCCTGCTGCTAATACCATGATAATTTACCGTGCTGACCGTTTTGGCTTAGCGCAACTTTACCAAATGCGCGGTCGGGTCGGACGCTCTAAAACCCGTGCATATGCTTATTTATCAACACCAGAACAGCACATCATGACCAAAGGTGCACAGCAACGCTTAAAGGTGTTACAGTCACTTGACACACTGGGGGCAGGGTTCTCATTGGCTAGTCACGACCTTGATATGCGCGGCGGCGGCAATCCGCTGGGTGAGGAACAATCCGGACATATCAAAGATTTGGGCGTTGAGCTGTATCAACATATGCTCGAAGAAGCCGTTGCGGAGCTTCGTGAAGACGAAACTGTCACGAGCCGTTCATGGTCACCGCAAGTTAATGTCGGCGTACCAATTTTGATACCGGACACATATGTGGAAGATTTGCATGTACGTTTATCGCTGTACCGCCGATTATCAGAACTTGAAAATGCACAAGAAGGCGATGCCTTTGCTGCTGAGCTTATTGACAGGTTCGGGGAATTGCCTGAGGAGGTGCATTATCTGTTGCAAGTTATGTCTATTAAGCGTCTCGCGCGTACGGCTAAAGTCGCAAAAATAGATGCAGGGCCTAAAGGTGCCGTCTTTACATTCCGTCATGAGGATATCAAAGATCCTGCGATAATTATGGGTGCTATGCAATCACATCCGAATTGGCGCCTACGCGCTGATCAGACCATATTTGCTCCCGCGCATCTGCATGACCCTAAAGTGCGCTTAAATACGGTGGAGCAAACTCTCAAAACTTTAGTAAAATAATAACTGGCAGTAAAGCTTAGGCGGCACAAACTGTTGCGTCTGCCTCGTTGAGAGTTGTCATTGTTAATTCCAATTTTATCTTTAAGATGGTTCCCGTAAGCGGATCGCTGAGTGAAGCGCATTTTAAGATAGATTCGATCCGTTCTATGACGGGGCCGAGCTGCCCTTTGCTTTGACCTGGGAAGGCTATAGCAAATAGATTAGGTTCAAGCCTGGCCGTAATGTCTTGTAATCGCACTAAGTTTTTAATCATAGAGACAATTTGTTGATAGGATGCAGCCACTGTTTCATCCGTTTTCTTGCTATCCTCTGGCGAGACACGGATCAGGCATAATGAAACAGGCATATCCTGTATGTCGTAGAATTTAAACACTCGCGCGATATGCGCATTGAAAAACAATTTGTTATAAAGTTGGGTTGCCGTGTCGCGGCAAATATCGCCCCCAAGGATACCAAATTCATGCTTTAAATTTTGGTGTAGACGGTGAAAATTGGCTTGCTCGAGTACGCGTGTACTGATGTCTACTAGGTTCTCTTCGGCGTTTAAAATATCATTTATGCCAGCAGCATAAACTGCATTTTGGTCATTCCTACTAATCTCGTTCGCCATTAACAATACAGGTAAATGGTATAATTTAGCATTCTTACGCATTGTTTGAGT
>JAJFFM010000231.1 GCA_021776675.1 Robiginitomaculum sp. | reverse complement strand
TGTCTATGACCCCGACGGTAATTTTGAAAAAGCGGTCAATCCAGACAGTGTCGTCTGGCAAGCTTTTGATAGCGCTCACTGGGAAGAAAAATGTAAGACACTAATTGCTGCCCATGCCACAAACACAGGTTCAGAATTTGCCAAAATTCTCATCCGTGATTGGGATATAGAACGCGGTAATTTCGTGCAAATCGTGCCAAAAGAAATGCTGGAAAGATTGGAACATCCGTTGAAGGATGTGGCTTAGAATTTTTCCTTCCCCCGTTTCTCACGGGGGAAGTGGGCGCCTCTTGGCACCCCAAGGGCACTTCCAAGAGGGCGCGCTCGATGGGGGGACTACCTCTCATCCCTCGCAAAAACTATACGTTCTGCCCCCATCCCCCCCTTCGGGGTACTTCCCCCACAAGTGGGGGAAGGAGAAGGTCAGTAATTCAATATCGGCGCTAACCATCTCTCAGCTTCAGCCAAGGACATACCCTTACGCTTGGCATAATCCTGCACCTGATCTTTTTCGATTTTACCGACACCAAAATACAGGCTATCGGCGTGAGAAAAATACAAGCCTGAAACACTAGAAGCCGGATGCATTGCGAAGCTTTCGGTTAATTTTACACCTGTAGCGTCCCCGCCGAGTAGTTTAAACAAAACCGCTTTTTCGGTGTGGTCCGGTTGTGCCGGATAACCGGGTGCAGGGCGAATGCCCAGATAGTCTTCTGCCACCAATCCCTTAACCCCGAAGCGAGCGTATTTTTCGTAGCCCCAAAATTCGCGTCTGACACGTTCGTGTAAATGCTCGGCCAAAGCTTCGGCCAAGCGGTCACATAAAGCTTGGAATAAAATAGCGGAATAGTCATCATCCGCAGCTTTGAAATCCCGAACCCTTGTGCCCTCTCCCAACCCTGCGGTCACACAAAACCCGCCGACATAGTCCTGGTTAGCATTTTCAGGCGCCACGAAATCTGATAGGGCGTAATTTTTACGGCCCTCAGACTTGACCATTTGTTGGCGCAAAGTGTGGAAAACGGCGAGGTCTTCAGAGCGGCTTTCATCCGTAAACAATTGAATGTCATCGCCCTTGCTGACCGCTGGCCAAAAGCCGAGCGTGACTTGGGCGTAGACCCAATTTTCTGAGAGAATTTTGTCGAGCATAGCTTGCGCATCGCGATATAAATCCCGTGCCGCTTTGCCGTAAACATCATGTTCTAGAATATCAGGATAACGTCCTTTAAGCTCCCACGTGGCGAAGAACGGTGTCCAATCTATATAGGGACGCACAATATTTAAATCGTAGTTTTTAAACGTTTTAGCACCTAGAAAACTAGGCTTGGGGGCTTTATATCCATCCCAATCAATCGCGCATTTATTGGCACGAGCATCTTGGATGGACAGGCGTTCCCTACCAGTTTGAGCGCGGGCATGGGCGGCGCGAGATTTCTCGTATTGTGCTTTTGTTTCGTCCTTAAAGCTTTCCACATTCTCCCCGAGTAATTTTGTGACCACACCAACCGCCCGCGATGCGTCTTGCACATAGACTGTGCTATTGTCCGTGTAAGCAGGTTCAATTTTCACCGCCGTGTGGGTGATGCTGGTGGTCGCCCCGCCAATCATCAGGGGCAAGTTCAAGCCCTGTCTTTGCATTTCTCCGGCCACATAAACCATCTCGTCTAGGCTCGGTGTTATCAAGCCAGACAGGCCAATGATATCTGCGTTCACTTCTTTGGCCGTCTCCAGGATTTTCTCGCACGGCGCCATGACGCCCAAATCAATAACCTCATAGCCATTGCACTGTAGCACCACGCCGACGATATTTTTCCCGATATCGTGAACATCGCCCTTCACCGTCGCCATAACAATGCGTCCGTTGGAAACATCGACAGTGCCGAGCAACTTTTTCTCTGCGTCCATGAACGGTAATAAATGTGCCACTGCTTGTTTCATGACACGGGCTGATTTAACCACTTGTGGTAAGAACATTTTCCCTTCGCCGAACAAATCTCCAACCTCGTTCATGCCGCTCATCAACGGGCCTTCGATAACATGTAATGGACGTTCTGATGCCATCCGAGCTTCTTCAGTATCCGCAACAATATATTTGGTAATGCCATTGACGAGGGCATGAGAAAGACGTCCATTCACATCCAATTTGCGCCATTCTTCATCAGTTTTTTTAAGCCGCTTTTTACCACCCGCATAGTATTGCGCCACCTCTAGCAGACGGTCTGTCGCATCATCTCTTTTGTTGAGAATAACATCTTCAACCCGGGATTTAAGCCTATCAGGTATACGGTCATAAATTGTCAGTTGCCCCGCATTGACGATAGCCATATCAAGGCCAGCCTTGATAGCATGATAGAGAAACACGCTGTGCATAGCTTCGCGTACCGGATTATTACCGCGAAATGAAAAGCTGACATTGGACAGCCCGCCAGAGACCCGCGCATAAGGCAGATGCTTTTTAATCCGTCTGGTGGCTTCAAAAAATGCAACCGCATAATCATTGTGCTCTTCGATACCTGTCGCAACCGCAAAAATATTTGGATCGAAAATGATATCTTGTGGGGGAAACCCGTTAGCCGTTAGTAAATCATAAGCCCGTTTACAAATTTCAAACTTATGGTCTGCGGTTTCCGCCTGACCGCCTTCGTCAAATGCCATAATCACCGCTGCCGCACCGTATCTGCGTACCAGCTCGGCTTGTTCTAGGAACTGTTTTTCGCCTTCCTTAAGCGAGATAGAATTGACCACAGATTTACCCTGCACACATTTAAGCCCTGCTTCTATTACGTCCCATTTTGAGCTATCGATCATAATCGGCACACGAGCAATATCAGGCTCGCTGGCCAGTAGGTTAAGATATGTGCTCATTGCCGCCGCGCCGTCAATAAGCCCATCATCCATATTGATGTCTATGATTTGAGCGCCGTTTTCCACCTGTTGGCGGGCGACAGATAAAGCTTCAGCAAAATCACCATCGACAATCAAGCGCTTAAACCTTGCGGAACCCGCCACATTGGTACGCTCACCGATATTGATAAAATTAGAGGATGCACTCATCATCTTGCTCCCAATACAAACGGTTCAAGGCCGGATAATCGCAGCTTAGGTGTTATTTCGGGACTTTGACGTGGGCTTAGTATGCTGGCTTTATTGGCCAATTTCGTTATATGAGCAGGCGTAGACCCGCAACAACCCCCGACTATATTGACGAGGCCGTCTTCCACCCACGGTATCATATGGCTGCACATATGGGTCGGGGTTTCGTCGTATTCCCCGAACGCATTCGGAAGACCCGCATTTGGGTAGGCCAAAATATAACTGTCGGCTATCTTGGCCAGAGCTTGCACATAAGGTCGCATTTCTTCGGCCCCAAGCGCACAATTTAGGCCAACGGCAAATGGTTTAGCGTGGGCAATAGAATGCCAAAAGGCTTCGACGGTTTGCCCCGAAAGCGTGCGTCCGGACTTATCTGTGATAGTGCCCGAGATCATAATGGGTAGCTCTTGACCTTTGGCGGCGAACACTTCTTTGGCAGCAAATATTGCAGCTTTGGCGTTGAGGGTATCGAATATGGTTTCAATAAGAAGCACATCTACATAACCCAACATGGCTTCAATTTGAGTTTTATATGAAGCAACTACTTGGTCGAAATCTACATCGCGGTAACCCGGGTCTTCTACTTTTGGCGATAAAGATAAAGTCTTGGAAAGTGGCCCAAGCGCACCCAAAACGGCGCGCGGTTTATCCGGTGTTTTTTCGCTCCACTCATCAGCCACCTTACGGGCTATTTTTGCGCCTGCCTCTGCAATTGCGCCCGCATGTTCTGACAGACCATAATCAGCTTGGCTTATGGTGGTTGCGTTGAATGTATTGGTTTCAATCATATCTGCGCCGGCTTCAAAAAATGCGGCGTGAACATCACGCACTGCATCCGGCTTGGTGATATTGAGCAAGTCATTATTGCCGCGTAAAGGCGATGCCCAGTCGGCAAATTCTGTGCCGCGAAAATCTGCTTCTGTGAGTTTATAAGCCTGCAGCATTGTCCCCATAGCTCCATCAAGAATGAGGACACGGTCTTTAATTGCTTGCTCTATTTTCGGCCATATTTTTCTAGGGTGAATAGTCATGAAATCTCAACTTTACTTTCTGCCTTAACGCCCAATATTTGACATGTGGTAAAAGCCAAATCGGCTTTGTTCAAGGTATAAAAATGAAAATGGTCTACACCGCGCGCCCTAAGCTGTGCCGCTAAATCAGCCGCAGTTGACGCCGTCAACAGCAATCGTGTCCCAGGGTCATTATCCAAGGGTTCAAACAAATTATGATACCAGTCGGGAATAGAAATATAGCATAGTTTGGAAATTCGGCACAGGCCTTTGTAATTTGGTTGCAACATCAATCCGGGAATTATTGGAATTTTAATGCCTGCGTCCAACGCCTTGTCTTGGTAGCGCATAAATGTATCTGCCGAAAAGAAAAACTGCGTGATGGCACGGGTCGCACCCGCATCAATTTTGCGCTTTAGGTTATCAAGTTCATCGTCCCAATTGAGGCTCTCTGGGTGAAGTTCGGGATACGCACTAACGGAAATTTCAAAATCTGCAACATTTTTAAGGCCTGCCACAAGGTCACTGCCATAAGCATAACCGTCTTTGTGCGGCACATAAGGCTCGCCCAAACCGCCAATAGGGTCACCGCGCAATGCAACAATATGGCGTACACCGGCTTGCCAATATTCGCGTGCAATTTCGTCTATCTCGGCTTTGTCAGAACCGACACAGGTTAAATGTGCGGCAGCTTTTAGCGAACTTTCTTTGACAATGCGCGAGACGGTTTGGTGAGTACGTTCGCGGGTTGAGCCGCCTGCACCATAGGTCACGGAAACAAAATCCGGGTTTAAAGATTCCAATTTCTGGATGGACGCCCAAAGATTCTCACCCATTTTTTCGGTCTTGGGAGGGAAAAATTCAAAACTGACATTAATATTCTTGCCTCCGCCTGCACTAGCACGGGCGAGCGTACCTGGAACGGGATTGGACTCATTACGGTTAAAGTCTTTGTTGTTTCTGGTTTCTTCGATAATCATAAATTTACTCAGCTCGTTTTAGGTTTGAAAACATAATATCTAGGGCGCGGTGCAGGTCGTCTTTGTGCTCCATACCAACGGACATGCGGATGAGGGTATCACTGACACCCGCGCCGCCCCTGTCCTGTTGGCTCATAGCACGGTGGGTCATGGTGGCAGGATGGCAAATCAGGCTTTCCGTACCGCCTAAGCTCTCGGCGAATTGAAAAACACCAGTGTCTTGGAAAAACGCTTTTAGGTTTTCAGGCTCAGCGTTAAGCTCAAAACTGAGCATAGCGCCGTGGCCAAACTGTTGTTTCTCCGCCAATTCACCATCTGGATAATGCACACATTTTACGGATGATTGCTTGCGTAAAAACTGCACGATTTTCCCGGCACTTT
>JAJFFM010000024.1 GCA_021776675.1 Robiginitomaculum sp. | reverse complement strand
GGGTCACGCCGGCCCGCTGAATGATTTCGCGGATGCTCGCCCCTTCATAACCCTTTTCTGAAAAAAGGCTTAAAGCGCTTGCGAGGAGCCGTTGTTGCGCCTCGTTCGCGGTGCTCACGCCAAGCGGGACATTGTGGGTTGGGGTGGTCATAGTGGCTCCAAAAACCGAACGGTCAGTATAGACGAAACGCCGATAATAATCGGGCCGGTCCAGCGCAGTCAATTTCACGTATTTCCGCTGAAATTCGGCGGTGGTAGGCCCTATACGCTCGGCCCCAGAATTCGGCAGGTCCATTCCTGACTGGACTGCCAGTCCGTCCGCGCGCATTCGAATGCGCTGAATACCGAAATCATGAGCATGGCGGCTACAAACCCCCAACGCCAAACCGACCGCGTTTGATTCAACAGCGGACCCGCCATCAACAGGAGCACGGGCATCGTCGGAATGTACCAACGAAATCCATAGGATTCGCCGCCGTAGTTATTCGTGCTGAAACAGTAGTAGGCACTCAATAGCAAAAATCCAGCGAATCCCGCCAACAAAAACCCGCGATGGGGCACCACGCGAGGCGTTAACGCCCACAGCGCCGCAGCCAACCCCGCCAGCATGATCGGATAGAGACTGAACAACCCCTTCCGGCCGAAGGTCATGTGAAAAGCGTATATCGCCTTGGGTTCGTTTAGCGCGTCAATCCCCACGGGGTGCCGCCAGTACGCTCCTTCAAAATAATAGGCCGCTTCCTTCGTTTGCACCGGTAACGGCGATCGCGTAATCGCGATCATAATCCCAAAATGCAGTGCGAGCGGAACGGCCGCGGCCGGAAGTACAAAGAGCAAGGTCGCGCGAGGATGACGAACGAGCAAATACAGTCCGGCCATCGCAACGAATACGCCTGCGGGCATGTCGATGGTGCACGCCAACGCGCCGGCAATGCCGAATGCGATGAACCGCCACGCGGAAGGTTGTACGACGCCGCGCCCCAAGGCCACCGCTTGGTAAATCGCGATTAGCAACATCGCCGCGCCGGGCATATGGTTGTTGATGACGGTGGCGAATCCAAAGCATTGCGAACCAAAGGCGAGGCTTGCAATAAGCACCAACCGCACCGCCGGCCGTATCTCGAAGACGATCAGTGTTTTTGCGAAGAAGAGTAGTGCGACGCCGAAAGACGTTACGATCAAGACGGCGGTCATATATCGGGCAATCGGGATGACGTCCTCTTCCGCGCGCAGATTCCATCCCATGATCGGTTGTTGGAGGCGATACAGCGCGGTCATTGCCAAGGGCAACAACGGGGGTTTGCTCGAAATGATATGGCCATCCACGGAGACGCCATCTACGACGCGCCCCCGCACCATCACCTTATCGACCGTTGAAAACGGGAGCGGATCGTCCTTCGGAATCGCGTCGAGGTACCACGACCCGTATTCGGTCAACGCGTACACGGTAGAGAGTCGGCTATACGCCGGATCGCCAAGCGGACGTCCCGGCAGCCACGCAAGCGCCATGGCCACCGCGAACAGGATTAATATTTTTTCGCTCCATGTACTACGCGTCATCAAATCACCCGGCTAAACCAATTCGATCAGGACGACCGATTATAGGACCACGCCCATGAATCACCAAAGCCATTCCGCCGCGTTGACGGTGACCGGGCCGTATGCTAGTTTCGGGCGGTGATCGCGCCTGACAATGTTGCCGAAGCAACACCCGCCCCCCACGGTACGCCTGCGTCGCGGCCCGGCACATGGCTCGCCCTCGCTGCACTGGGGATCGTCACACTCCTCCCATTCATCACCAAACCGTTCAATATCGACGATCCGTTCTACCTCGCGGTTGCCAAACACATCGTCGAATCGCCGTTCGACTTCTACGGATTTGATTTCAATTGGTATGGCACCGTCGAACCGGTCACGTACGCGAATCACGCTCCCGCGACGGCCTATTACATGGCGCTCGTCGGCGTCATCGCGGGTTGGTCCGAACCGGCGATGCATATCGCGTTCATGGTCCCGGCCATAGGCCTGCTCCTTGGAATCTACGCTGCAGCGAAACGGCTATGCGATCAGCCCGCATTGGCCACCGTGATCGCCTGGTTTTGTCCCGCGCTGTTCGTTTCCGCCACCAGTGTCATGACCGACGTGTGGATGGCCGCGTGTTTTGTCTGCGCCATTGCACTTTGGATGCGCGGCGTCGACGAATCGCGTTTCGGATTGCTCTGTGCCGCCATCGCCGCCGCGTCATTGGCAGGCCTCATGAAATATTTCGGCGTCACCGTCATCGGTCTCATGGCCGTCTACGCCATTGCGCAACGTCATCCACTGCGAAGATGGGCGCCGTTGTTGCCGATTCCACTGTTGGTCCTGGCGGGATACGAAGCCCTCACCTACGTGCTGTACGGACAAGGCTTGGTTTCCAGTTCGTTTGGATTCGCCGACGAAGGCCGGGGCGCCACCGCGATCCCATGGTACGCGTGGATTGTCAGCGGGCTGTCCTTTACCGGCGGAGGAATCGCGGCAGCAGCCGTCCTCGCATTGTTCGCATGGCCCAAGCGCCTGTGGCTGGTCTGGTGTGCAGCATTCGTTCTCGTACTCGGCGTGTTCGCGCTGCAAGAAAACTACCGCGGACTCATACTGCGTGACGAAAACGGCGTGGACTGGGCCGCGGCCATCCACCTCGCGGCATTCGTAACCCTGGGCGCTCAATTGCTTGCGTTGACCGTCTGGCGTTTGCTTAGCGTCCGCAAACCGGAAGAACTTCTGCTCGCGGCGTGGATCGGTGGCGTGCTTCTCTTTTCGACCTACGTCAACTGGTCGGTCACCGCCCGCACCTTTGTCCCGATGGCGCCCGCCGCGGCCATTCTCGCCGTACGCGCCGCACGCATTGATGACGGACGTACCGTGTGGCGTTATACCGCGACGTTCGCCGCCGCGGTGCTAGCGCTGGGCGTTGCCTGGGGCGACATGGCGTGGAGCCGGACGGTGCGGGATACTGCTATCTTGTTTAATGATGGGTTTCGGGACAATCCGCTGGACGTGTACTTCCAAGGCCACTGGGGATTCCAGTACTACGCTGATCCCTCGGTCATGCAAGCCCTGGACGTTGAACGAACGGTCTTGCACGCGGACAACGTGCTCATCACGCCGAAGAACAACAGCGTAGCCGCGCGATTGCCCGAACAATTCCGCGCGGAAACCGATGTCGTACTGGCAGGCGAAGGCCGCTGGGCCAGCACAATGCTCGGCAATTCAGGCGCTGGGTTTTACTCCGACCTCTTCGGCCCGTTGCCCTTTCGCATTGGGCCCGCACCGGCGGAAACGTATTACGTCACACTCGTTTCGCCGGCGATTGAAGCGATCAATACACCTGGAATTGCGGACGCGCCGTAATGCGTTACCGGCCGACCACGTTCGACCAAATTCGACCAAACCAACCCAGGTCTTCTTCGGCGTCCAAGTCATCCGTGCGTTCGATCTCCTCGACCGGTACCCACGCACCATCGACGTTTTGCTCCACGGATTCCGCAACGAATAGACTACTGACGCGCCGCCACTTCCCGTTGCGCAATTCGTAGGTCTGCGTCTCATCGCCCGTATCACGCAAGAAGTCTTCGTCGGCCCGCGCTTCGTCGCGTTTGCGGTGCAATTGCGTCACGTACCGTTGCTTGCGCAAATGCACATCGGCCACTTTCGGCGCGGTACGCGATTCGGTCTCGCGGGTTTCGATCTCCATGAGAGATGCACCGTCGGGATAGTACTCGTACTGCTTGAAGAAATACGGATCCTTCTTGACCAATTCCGCGCGCGCCGCGTCATGGCCGGAGTTCGCACGATCGACGCTATTGGACACGATTCGCCGAAGCGCGTCCTCGTCGTCATCCACCGAACTGGCATCGTTTGTTGCCACGGGTTCAGCGTCTACAGCTGACTCAGTGGACTCCGACCGATCGCCTGCGAACGGCAGATGCGCGCACGAGGCCATAAAAACGGTCAACAGGATCGCGCCGACGGCGCAAGAAAATAGAGATTTAATTCGCGTGAACATAGCTACTCCCCGATAGGCGGAAAACGGTTATCGCTCTTGGTGCCGCAGGATAATAGCAAATGTGCGGCGTTAAGGGGAGGAGACTTCTCCATTGGAGTGCCAAGTCAATGGGCGCTTGTTTCGGATGTGATCCACAACACTTACGCGATCAGGTCGAATCTCTACGATTTCGAAGCGGCCGATCACTTTTTCGCCAAGCCCCTTCTTCTCGATCGTGTCTTCGCCCGACTCCCGAAACAGGAACGTCGCCGTATTGGCGCCTGAATCGATTTCCTCGAGGAACATATGGTATGCGCGCTGATCCGCGCGGACTTCTTCACGCTTGCGTTTTACATCGGGATGCTCATCGACCAGAACCGCCTTGCTGATCGCAGATGACGCGGCCTCCAAATCGGAACTCTTCCACGGTTTCGAATTCAAGAAGTGGTTCACGCCATCGAGTACCAACTTCCGTGCCTCGCGCGACGTAATCTTGTGGCTTTGGTGGTCGTCCATTGCTTCCGTCTCAAGCGACGCCCGTAGCGCTTCCAACGGATCATCGCCACGCTGCAACATGAGTTTGGCGGGGTTTTCGACCCTGGGCCCAAGGTTTTCGGACGGACGGTTCGCGGAAATTATTTGAACGATTCCGAAATAGCCGATTATCATCGCCGCGACTAGGCCTGCAAACACCCCGACCATCCGCGGAATCGAGCGTTGCGGCTTAATGACGGTGGCTTGATATTTGGAACGCGCGCTCGGCATTGCAAGTGACGACAGCGCTTGACTGCGCTCATCCAATTCGGGGAGGCCATCGCCGCCTGCGCCGGGGTTCGGCTTCTCCGGTTCTTGTTTCTTCGAGAGCCGCGAAAATAATCCGGACTGTGGCGCCGCAGGTTCGACCGCGGGTTCGGAGTCTTCTTCGGAACGAA
>JAJFFM010000230.1 GCA_021776675.1 Robiginitomaculum sp. | reverse complement strand
AACCGCAACCCGTTCTCCATCATCAATATGTCGTCGGTCACTGCGGTCGTCGCTATCCCGGATATTCTGGCCTATGAAGTGTCCAAAGGCGGCATGAACCAGTTAACCAAAGGCATGGCTTTACAGCTCGCGCCCTATGGTATCCGCGTCAACGGCGTTGGCCCGGGCAGTATCAAAACCGATATGCTGGCAGGCGTCGCCGAAAACCAAGACGCTCTGGATATGATACATTCCCGTACGCCCTTGGGCCGTATTGCCAACCCCGACGAGGTCGCCAGTGTCGTGGCTTTCCTCGCGTCTGATGACGCCAGTTATATCACAGGCGAAACCATATATGTAGACGGCGGCAGGTTAGCGCTGAATTATGTCATGGCTAAAAAAGAGTAAGGCGAAAAAAGAGTAAGGCGAAAAAGAGTAGAACTAGCCGCAAATTTTATATTCAGTCGCAGTTTTTATAGTTAGCCACAATTTTCATAGTTGGACGCAAGACATTGCAGCGCTAATTTTTGGGCCGCGATTATGTCTTCTTGGCTCATGCCTTGTTCCAGTTCATCTTTAAACTCGATTGCTAGTTCATCACCTTGTGCCCGCGAAATCGCATACCAAGCATAAGCGGTAATGTGATTATTCGGAGTATCTGTCATGTCTTTATAGGCAACACCCAAGCTAAGTTGTGCATTAGAGCTCCCTTTTACGGCGGCCCGCCTAAACCATTTCATACTTTCCGCTTGGTCAATTACCAACCCCCCGTCTCCCATCGAATAGAACGTCCCCATCAATGTTTCAGATACAATATGCCCCTGATCCGCAGCCATTTTGAAAAACTTTACAGCTTCGATTTTATTAAGGGGCAGGCCGTTCCCGGTAAAATATGCTTTTCCCACTTCAAACTGAGCATCCACATTGCCGTTCGATGCAAGCAATATGATATTAGACATGCTCATATCACCCAAGTTTTGATCAATACCCTGATTAGTATTTTGACTGATATCCTGACTGGATTCCTGATTGGCTTCCTGCCTTGATTCTTGATTGGCTTCCTGCCCCCAAGCATCCGAAACTGGCAACACCAACACGGCAAATGCTACAACAAACACTATTTTGGTAATACTTAAAAATAACCGCATAACCGCGTCTCCCCATATGGTTTTATTGTGGGTAGCATAAGGGTGGGCACAAGTAAAATAACGGATGCATACGGGCTTAAATCAGAAAACTTCCGCATGGTCACAACCCTCCCCACACTCCGCTCATACCCGCGTAGGCGGGTATCCAGTTTGATGTTGAGTTGAAAGCCTCCCACACATCCGCTCATCCCGTCGAAGGGCGGGATCCATTGTAAAGACTGAAAGGTGAACCCCGTTATGCAACGGGGTGAGCGGAATGAGAGGATTATTTAACCTTGAAGAAGTCGTATAGTCCCAAGTTCCAAGAACAAACGTTAGAAGACCTTAAATTTCACAAAGCTAACCTATAAACAGGTCATCCTGAGTTTCCACATCTAACCTAATCAATCCGACCAAAAGCCACTGGTTCTCAGTATCGTAAGTTACGTTCCTCCTGCTGTGTGTGCTAAACCCTAAAACCAACCCAGCAGCAAAATATTGTTTTTCATATTTATCTTTTAAAATCTCTATTGCTTTATCGTGACCATATTGCCGCTCAAAACGGTTATAAGCTGCAGATGTCTCCCAGTCGTCATTTAAGTGTCGATGGGGTTTTCCGTCTTGGTCCGTCCAGTTTAGAATAAATTGTAAAGGGCAGGGTATTATAGGTTTTGCTGTTGCATCAAATAACGATAATTGGTTTGCTAACTCAGCATGCTTTTTTGTTTCCTCAGTTAGCTCTTTAAGAGTTTTTTCTTTGTACGTAAGTATAATTTTCTTGGGTCTTAATAATGTCAACGACTCGTCATTTGAATCAGCTTCAGCGAACGATGAACGTATTAACGGATTTAGAAAGTTTGCTCTTTCTGACTTTTTAATTAAGCCTGTAACTTCAAGAGTCTTAGCATCAACCTTTTGGCTCTCTTTTCTTCTATCGTTTCTACCCTCAACGTATTCATATCTAATCCAGTCCCAACGGTTGAATTTTTGCGCGCCTTCTAAGATTCTGAATGGGACAGGATATTGCCTTCGCCATTTTCCATCACGCCCAACACCTGCACAACACACGGTTTCGAAATAATTACTTGACCTATGTGGCTGTGCTTTAATCAGAATAAAACACTCATCAATTTGTCTAAGCTGCTCGTTCAAACTTTCTAACCCCTAAATGTCTAGCCTTTTTACTAATTCGGGTTTCAATTTCGTCTGTAATACACTTCCTATGGCAAGTCCTGTGGTCTCTTTCGTAACACAAGAGACAGGTTGATTGAGTTTCAGACAATTCAATTATGCGCTCGATTGCATGTTGGGCAACTTCTGACGCTAAGACCTTTGCGTAAATTTTATAAAACTTTTCCCATTGCCCACTTCGAGCAGCCTCGCGCCCTTCTTTGGGGTCGCCGAGTTCCCTAAGATGAAGATACTCAACGCCCACAGCATTTAACGCTTCCGATAATGCTGTTTTGGAAAAACCCTTTTTGCGGGATTGTGCTCGGTCTCTGACATCAATTAAAACATCAACTCCAGCGTCCGAAATCGAAGAAATAAAATCTGATAAGTCAGCACCTTCATACCCGATAGTATTTATCATAAAAACCTCCGTGAATCATGATGCCCGACATTGTTAGATAGGATTAAAAAAAAGGTTAATAATTCGTATTGTATAATGCGGACACTGTAACACCACCTAACTCTCTTCCAAACAAAAAATTTATCCACGACCTCACACCTACCCCTATCCTGCAAGCATGAAACTTGACTTTGCCCAAATTAACAGACTGTCGCCGCCCAATATTTGGGATTTAGGGGTATTGACCTCGGTGATTTCTATGTTGCGTGCGGTTCTGCAGGCGAGTGCAGGCGGCTCTGGGCTCCTTTGTGGGCGGATGCTTGTGCGCTATTCCGAGAGATTGCGCGCGCGGACGCGGGACAATCTTAATATGCGGATTAAGGCTTGGGTTTTGCAATGTCCGCACAGGATTGCCCATGTGCGCGGCATTATCGGCGAAAGAGCCATTCGGCAATGGCGCAAGAACCGATTGGCAAATTATGCTCTGACTAAATACTTCGGCGAATGGCAGCGTAAATTTCCTGATGGATTTACGGTTTCGAATGTTAAGCCAAAGCGGCAATCTGCGCCCAAGTTTGGCGGTCATATTCGTGCCTATACATGGAAGTTCTTTGCCCTAGTAAAGATAACGAATGTGCAGAGATTTTTGTATAAAAAACCCGTGACAGACACGGAGGAACAAGAAATACGCGATGCTTATTTTAAGCTTTGGGGCATGGCCGCAGACGCTGAAACCGCCCATACACAGATACATAAATGGACACAACCGCGCGGTGCGCGCACCCTCGACCCTATTCGGTTTACGCCTGATGAGTTGAAACTTGATTCTGAGGAAGGGGCAGAAACTTCAACGGCAATAATCACCGTACAAGACGCGCCAAAACGCATTGAAAGCGACATTGGTTTTGTGAAAAAATCTGATGACCCCCTCCCTGAAAGAGAGCCGCCCTAATGTCCGAACTACGCAACAACACCCTAAACGAAATTTATTATTTGCCAAAGACTAGTAAAGAATCCCACTAGCCAATGCGTACCGCTATGGTATGAAAGCACCAACAAGTACCAAATAAATATTGGCATAAATTAGGAGTAAACAATGGCGAAACGTGAATATCCGAGCGGCAATCTTATGGCTGGCAAACGCGGGCTGATTATGGGGGTTGCTAACAAGAACTCTATTGCTTGGGCCATAGCAGAACAGCTCTCTGCCCAAGGCGCAGAGATCGCATTCACCTATCAAGGCGAAGCTATGGAGCGGCGCGTGCGCCCTCTCGCGGAAAGCCTTGGTGCCAAAATCATCATGTCCTGTGATGTTACCGATGATGCATCTATGGACGCTTTGTTCGGCGCCATCAAACAAGAGTGGGGCGAGATGGATTTCCTTGTGCATTCCGTCGCATTTGCTGGTAGGGATCAATTGGTCGACAGTTTTATCGACAACACAACCCGCGAAGGCTTTAAATCGGCTTTGGATATTTCCGCCTATAGTTTCGTTGATGCGGGCAGACGCGCCAGCCAAATGATGAGCGAGGGCGGCGCCATGATTACCATGACTTATCTGGGCTCGGAACGGGTCGTGCCAAATTACAATGTTATGGGCGTGGCCAAAGCGGCCCTCGAAGCCTGTACCCGCTATATGGCGGCTGATCTTGGCCCGCGCGGTATTCGCGTCAATGCCATCTCGGCTGGCCCAATTAAAACACTCGCCGCCGCAGGTATCGGTTCCGGTCGTCATATGTTCAGGTTCAACAAAGCCACCGCCGCCATGCAAGACCATACCCATCTAGAAGGCGTAGCCGGGGCGGCGCTGTATCTGCTGTCATCACTAGGGACAAGCTGCACAGGCGAGACCCATCACGTAGACGGCGGTTTCCACGCAATAGCTATGCCACAAGAAGACCCGCTAAAAGCGAGTTTGGGGATAGACTAAAAGTGCGGATTGATTAGGCTTTCTTCTCCTTCCCTCGTTTTTACGGGGAAGGAAAGCATCTACTTTAAGGCCTCAAAATCGGCCTTGTCCATTTTACTGGCCGCAAGATAGACAATGTCGAGCAAAATACTGGGTCGTCCGTGTCCGGCCATATCCGCCAAAGTATCTGCATAAGCTGCGTTTTCGCGGGACAACCGAACCGTAGTTCGGCGGTCGGGTTTAAACCGTAACTCAGAGAACCAAGCTGAAACCTCTGGCGCATGTACATTTTCGCGCAAATGCGTCAATGCCCCGTTCATAACTTTGGAGCGGGCCTTGGTCGACATTTGCCGTCCCATTTTGGCAAGAAGCTTCTCTGCTCCCGGCTCAATCATCATCTCTACTGCAATCATTTTTGGGGCAATCATATCCATGCTCTAGCAAAGTATGGTTAACTATAGATTACCTAGATACGGGTTTTGAAAGATGTTTTAGCAATAAGGTAAATAAACTATGAACAGACCACTGAGAATGAAAGCTTATTTTGCTTTCAATGTATTTATGAGCATAACGGCAAATGAGCAGAGCTATATACTCGGTAAAACATATAAATGACGGAAATGAAAATGACTATAGGTGTAGATTCTACAAGCCCTAAAGCGGTTCTGCGCCCCAGAGCATGGATTTTAGGGCATAGCCCGTTATGTGACTGCTTAAATCTGTGACCCGGCACCAATTTTTTGCAGTACAGTCTTCAAGAGCCAAAAGCGCACCTTTGCCTGCGGTGGCTTGCTTATGTGCATCTGATCTGGGTTTTGCACGCAGAGTGATTTCACCGCGCACCAATACCATTCGCTTACCGTCCAAAAGCCGTCTTTTCATCCAGCTTTCATCACCGTTAACATCACGGACTTTGCGCCAAACTTCTGTCTCGGCGACGACTATCATGGGCATGCCACGTCTAGAATACTGCCAAGCAACCGGATGTTCACTGCTGGGGCCTGTGCGGCCATTTGACGTAGAGTATTTAAGAGAAACATACCGCGGTACACTAAATCCAGACGGGGTTTTGGCTGCCTTAACCCTTATAAGGTTTTTGGTTACCCGCTCATTTGGCCCCGGCACGTCTTCGACTATGCGTGCTACCAAGGGTGTTTTGGTTGTTTGTGCCGCTCGAGCACCGTTCGGCACAGTTTGTGCGCTCGCAGATATTGTCATTGCTGCCGATAATAATCCCGCTGAAAACAGTATTGGCAAAACCGGTTTATTGTTCACGACCAAACCCTCTATCTTTGGTTAACAGATGCTTTATGGGCCAAGAGAATTACTGAGGCGTAAACAAGTCAGTAAATTTGCCAAAACTTTACTTGCTAATGTGGGCAGAACAGGCTTTTTTACGCAAATGGGAAAACATACCAAATCAAATACGGCCAAATCAAAAACCGCAAGACCAAATATAATCGTCACGCGTAGATTACCGGATGCCGTCCACGACAGGTTGGTGGATTTGTTTGATGCTGTTTTGAATATAAACGACTTACCCATGACCCAAGCAGAGCTAAAAGAAGCCGTCAAAACCGCAGATGTGTTGGTGCCAACGGTCACAGATAAAATTGATGCAGATATAATTGCCGCCGCAGGCCCGCAGCTTAAATTAATAGCAAATTTCGGTGCAGGCACAGACCATATCGACCGCGTCGCCGCACACGCCAAAGGCATTATCATTACCAACACGCCAGGCGTGCTCACCGAAGATACGGCTGATTTCGCTATGGCCATGATTTTGGCCGTCCCGCGCCGTTTAGTTGCCGCCGATAGGCTTACCCGAGCAGGGGAATTTAAAGGCTGGACACCCACGGGTATTCTCGGACACCGCGTACGCGGTAAGAAACTTGGCATTGTCGGTATGGGACGCATCGGTCAGGCCATAGCAAGGCGCGCAACCGCCTTTGGCCTTAAGGTCCATTACCATAATCGTGCACCCGTTTCACCGCCGATCGAAGACGCATTACACGCAACCTATTGGCCCGATTTGGACAGCATGATGGCCAATGTGGATATACTTTCTATTAACTGCCCCAACACACCCCAGACCTATCATTTAATTTCGGCGGAGCGGTTGGCGGCCATGCCGGCCCACGGCGTTATCATCAATACATCAAGGGGAGAAATTATCGACGAAGCCGCTCTGGCTGAGGCCTTGGCCAGCGGGCAAATCGCGGGCGCAGGGTTAGATGTATATGAAAACGAACCGGTTATTCATCCGGGGCTTCTCGGCCTACCCAATGTAATCCTGGCGCCGCATATCGCATCGGCGACACACGAATCGCGTCTAGAGATGGGCGAAAAAGTGATGATAAATATTCGCGCATTATACGATGGCCACCGTTGCCCCGACAGAGTTTTACCGCCCGCGACGTGAGCAAAAACCAATGAGTCTGATTAAATTTGATCCCAAAATATCCGAAAAAATGCGCATGAGCATTATAGAGAAATTGCGTCAAGTTGAAATTGATCAAGATGTCCATATATTATTTGCCGTCGAAAGCGGGAGCCGCGCTTGGGGTTTTCCGTCGCCTGATAGTGATTATGATGTCCGGTTTATCTACGCTCATTCATCTGATTGGTATTTATCTTTAACGCCCGGCCGTGATGTTATCGAACTACCCCTCGATGAGGTTTACGATATAAATGGTTGGGATATTAGAAAAGCACTCAGCCTGCTGCTAAAACCAAATCCGGTTATGCTGGAGTGGCTGTCTAGCCCTATCCGCTATATGTGGAATGATAATATTTGTGATGCCTTGACATTATTTTCACAAAAGACAGCTCCCGATCCTGCCTGTTTATACCATTATTTACATATAGGTGATCAGCAATGGCGTACTTATATTGACGGTAAGGATGAGGTAAATCTGAAGAAATATTTTTATATTATCCGCCCCGCCATGGCACTTAAATGGATCCGGGAACATCCGAATATTCCAGCCCCCATGAACTTCCAAGCTCTTGTGAAAGGGTGTGATTTGGAAGCTAGCCTATGTAGCGCATTGGATGCACTTCTTCTTGCAAAAAGCAAATCAAAAGAAATTGGCCTTGCCCCACGTGTCGCAGTTATTGATGCGTTTATTACATCTGAATTTGATTTGGCTCGTGAGGCCGTAAAGACAATGAAAAAAGACAAACCCGAACTCTTGGATGAAGCCAATATTTTGTTCCGCAAGATTGTGAAAGAAATATTTTAACCTCTCTGCACGAATTCGCCTACTCTTCTTCATCACCCGAAATATCGCGGCCGAAATTTGGTTTGGCGCTGTCTTGGCCCGCATCGATAATGCGTGTGCGGATATCGCGGGTTTTGGTAAATTCTTTTAGGAGGGTTTCACCGTCGCCCCAACGCACCGCTTTTTTAAGGGCGGTTAAATCTTCAATATAACGGCCCAAAACATCCAGAACCGCATCTTTGTTTTGTAAAAATACATCGCGCCACATAACCGGATCCGAAGCAGCAATTCGGGTAAAATCGCGAAACCCGCCCGCAGAATATTTAATCACTTCGCCGCGCGTTACGGTTTCCATATCCGTGGCCGTCCCGACCAAAGCATAGGCTATTAAATGGGGTAAATGCGAGGTGGTCGCCAACACCAAATCATGATGTTTGGCATCCATAAAAGTAACGCGCGAACCAATGGCCTGCCAAAATTGTTTGAGCTTTTGCGCGGCGAGTGCGTCCTCATCGGACGTAGTAAGGATACACCAACGGTCTGTGAACAGCGCGGCAAAGCCTGCTTCCGGCCCGCTTTGTTCAGTCCCTGCAATGGGATGACCGCCAATAAAATTTATGTCCTTTGGCAAGATTGCAGTAATCTTTTCGACCACATCGGCTTTGACGGAACCCACATCCGTCAAGGTCGCGCCTTTTTTCATATGGGGCAACACATACGCTGCAATGTCGGAAATATTACCTGGCGGTACGGCTAAAATAACCAAGTCCGCATCAGATGGGTTGGCCGTGTCTGTAACCTTGTCGCAGATATTTAGCCCGTTTAATGCGGTACGCACATCCGCATTCGTGTCAGCTATTGTCACGCGTTTCGCCGCACCGAATTCGCGGCATGCGCGGGCTATGGATGAACCGATAAGTCCGCCGCCCACGATCAAAACATTGTCATATATATTTTGCACAGCCACGCCTTAGCTTTCTTTAGGTGATGGGATGGCCAGAGGGATAGGAAGCGGGATGGGCACAGGTAAGACCCCAATAATTTTTACAGATTTTACCTGTGCGGATAGGGTTTTTATCTCGGGACTGTCGTCGGTAAAATACCCCGCTACGCTATAGAGGCACCGCCCGTTCATTTCGGCGCGCAAGGTCGCTGGCAGACCACAATTTTCAAAAAGTTTAGTCAGTGTCAACGGCGCGGCCAAAGCTCCACCCTCAACATAGACAAGAGTAATATCATCGCCTGATGGTTCTATCACCGCTTTGGATACGGCCACTGCGACGGGCCAATCCCAATTACCAATACGCGGCAGAGCCGCCAAAATATGCATGCCTGACATAGCACCGTCCGGGCCAAGCGCCGTCCACCAATTGCTCATCGTCCCTGGCGCGGGCAGTATCGCGACACCTTCAAGGTCGGCAAATGCAGCTGCAAGAGCCGCGCTGGTGGTCGGGTAAGTGTGCGCGGGAATGGACGCGCCAAACCGGTCACGTACCAATGACCATGATGACAGCGCATCGCCAACCAAGGCGATATGCAAACCTATCGGGCCTTGCAAAGTTAGACTAGCGCTGGTCAGTTCTGCCCAAATATGAGACACTAATTCAGGTGCGGTGGCACCTGCCTTCGTAACATTTGCTTTGCGCGCCAAATCCCGAACATGGCTTTCTTCGCGCGACGGGCGCCAAACATTTGCACCTGATTTTGCCCACCGCACAGCAGCGGCTAGGTCCATACGTTCGGCGATTAGGTTTAGCAAAGCCGTATCAACCCGATCTATATCCCTTCTTAGCTCCTTCATGCGCAGAGCTGCCATTATGCGCGCAGTATCTACATTTGGTTTACTCATTGTTTTGTGCCGTTTCCTTCAAAGGATGAATATGTGTGGTGGCTTCGGATATAGTGTCCATTATATTGCCTGAGGCCGAAGTTCCCAAAACAGGCGAGCCGCCAAATTGTGGGCGGCGCAGACGTTTTTTCTGGTGTCCCCCGCGTCCGGCATACAGCCGCTTGACGGCTTCTACAAGCACAAGTCCGGATAATCCGGGCCAAACGGTTTCCCCGAACTTTTCAAACCCACCTGCCATAGATTTTCCGCACATCTTGTTCATGGGTGGGCAATATAGCGCACCCGAGCGTACCAAGGGCACAAAGCCACTTGTTTTAAGAGCGTCTGATAATTGGCTACGCGAAAATGGCCGCCCCGCCCCGAACGGAGTTTTGTCTGAGCGCGCCCACAAGCCTGCACGGTTGGCGGCAACGATAACAATGCGCCCTTCCGGTTTCATCACACGCCATAACTCGTCCAAGAGTGCAGGCATATGCGGTGCTTCTTCTAATCCGTGCGCGACCAAAACCCTATCAAACACACTGGGTTCAAACGGGAGCTCATGGTCCATGGTCAAAGCCGAAATATTGCCGCGAACTGACATTTGCCTTGCCGCACCTTGCTCGGACGGCATGGCATATATGACACTGCGCGCACCATCTTGGTAGTTATGCAAATAAGGGATGCCGTAACCATAGCCAAGCACGTCCATATCGTTAAGCTCAGGCCATAAGGCTCCCAACCGCCGCGACACCATAGCTTGCGCGGCTACACCCAAACGGGATGTATAAAATTGTTCTAATTTTTGTACGCTCTGACGCAATTGTGATGTCCTGCTGTTTACACTCACTAATAAGTATTCCATATAATCACGGTTATGATAACCCTGTTTCCCTGCCTAAATGATAATTATGGATTTTTATTGGTTGAGCCAGAATCTGGCCTGTGTGCGACGATTGATACGCCCGACGGTGCGCAGATTGCCAAAGAGCTCGACAGGAGCGGCCTAACCCTGACCCATATTTTCAACACTCATCACCATTATGACCATGTGGACGGCAATCTATTTCTAAAAGAAAAATACGGTGCTATTATTGTTGGCGCACAAGTAGACGAAAAACGTATTCCCGGAATTGATATTGCGCTCTCGGACGGTGAGGTGTTTAAATTTGGTGCCTATGATATTCAG
Organism: Robiginitomaculum sp.; assembly: GCA_021776675.1. Lineage (GTDB taxonomy): Bacteria > Pseudomonadota > Alphaproteobacteria > Caulobacterales > Maricaulaceae > Robiginitomaculum_A. Next base: position 25,418 of record JAJFFM010000230.1, on the reverse strand, counting down.
ATGATCCACACACCGGGGCATACGCTGGGGCACTGCGCCTATTATGTGCCGGACGAAAAGAGCGTTTTCGTGGGTGATACGATCTTTGTTATGGGATGCGGTAAAATCTTCGAAGGTACACCTGCGCAAATGTTCGACAGCATAGCCAAATTAGCGGCACTGCCCGCAGATACTAAAGTCTATTGCGCCCATGAATACACAGTGTCGAACGCAGCTTTCGCCATTACCATAGAGCCTGATAATCAGGATTTACAATCGGCGGTAAAAGCGGCCAAAACTTTACGGGCCAATGGCCGACCCACTATACCAACGACTATAGCTACTGAGAAAAGAACCAACCCGTTCATGCGCGCTAAAACAGCCGAAAAATTGGCCGAAATCCGTGCGGCTAAAGACAGGTTTTAATCCAAGCGTCTTTATGCTTATGCGCTTTTGGCTTGTTTTGGTTCGCCTTTAAGGCTGACTTGCGGGGACGGGGCGGGGACGCCAAACATATAGCCTTGCAAATAATCAACGCCGAGCCGGGTCAATAAGCTTGCGTCTTCGCGCGAGCCCACCATTTCGGCCACCGTTTTAATGCTAAGCGTCTGGGCCAAGTCTACCATCATACGTACAAAGACTTGTTTGTGCGGTGTCAGGGACAAATCGCGGATAAAGCTACCATCAATTTTTATTTCATCCGCTTCAATTGCCATTAAATTTCTAAATGATGTGTGGCCAGCGCCGAAATCATCAATGGAGAAATGACAACCCAGAGCCCGCACCTGCATAGAAAACTCCCCTGCCATAGCCGGATCGGCCAGTGCCACAGTTTCGGTCATTTCTACATTCACCCGTTTGCATTCCGGGCCAAGTGATTTGAGGGCACCGATATAATCCTTAGACGTTTCAGCGTTTTTAACCGTGGCAGCGGATACATTTAAAGCAAGTTTTATACTCGGGAAATTTATCAAGGTTTCTCTGGCAATTTCGAGGGCACGTCTATCCAATAGATGCACACATTCCAACCGTTCCGCCGCCATGATAAATTCTGCGGCAGATGTCAGTTCTCCGTTTTGGCGGCGTAGGCGCAGTAAACACTCAAAATGATGGGTATTGCGCGTATCGGCGTGGACAATTGGTTGATAAGCTAGGGTTATACGGCGGTCATTAAGTGCGTTAACAACATCATCGCGGGTCAAATCAGCCTTAACCTGTCTTGGTTTTAAATCAGGTAAATCGCGGGTATAAGCTACAAACTTACCACCCAAGAGGCTCGAATGTGCGATGGCCGTAGCAGCCTGCTGCATAGCATCTGCCGCACTGGTGGCTTTTTGTGACAGCGCGCTGCCGCCAATTGAAAACTTTGCGTGAAGGTCGCCGTGCTGAGTACTATAGGGGGAGCCCGATACCGTTTCCAAAATGCGCTCTGCAATAGTTTGCATTTCCTCTGTTCCGCTATCCGATAAACCAATACCAAATGCACGTCCTGATATCCGCCCACATATATCCGGTTTGCGCACATTAGCCTTTAAACGGTTCGCCACCGCCTTGACCAAGAGGTCACCAGCTTCATAGCCGTAAGTGGTGTTAATATCCATAATATTGGTGATTGACAAAACCAGATAGCTGGCTTGGCGATCATATCGTTGTGCCGTTGCCAACATATGGTTGAGCCCTTCGGCAATCCGGGTTTTATTCCATAGTCCAGTGAGGCTATCGAATGATGCATGATAACCAGCTTGTTCTTCTCGTATTTTGCGGGTCTGTATATTGGTGATCACGCCAATAACATGGTTAGCTTTCTTACCGTCCCCATTAATGCGCAATCCGCGCTCTTCGACCCAAATATTACGGCCATCAAATGTGCGGATTTGGTAATCAATTTGAAATTTAGCACCGTTCCAGCTTAGAGAAGCTAAAGCTTGGTTACGCTCGCTAAGCGCATCCCCGCATAAACGTTCCAGATACTCTGCTTCTGTGCGCGGGATATCGTCGGCGTTTGAGCATAATAACGTAGTTGTAAGGTCGTCGTCGCGCCAAGTAAATTCGGCAGATTTATCAACCATACGCCATGTATAGGTAGCCGCACCCAAAAGTCCGAGTATATCGCTCCCCCCGACGGCTTCTTGACGCGGTGGTTTGTGTCCGTTTTCAGTTTTCATAACTGTTTTATTCAGCCTTGTTTTAAAGAAACAAGGCTCACTTTCAATCCTGTTGCACGCAATATGCTTAATTTGAGCACAGGGATTACAACAACAGCCTTAAGAAACCGATACCAAAACAGAGAAAATAGACTTAATTTTGAATTAACTGCCGAAACCTTCGCCGACCGCAAAGTCACGTCTAGCGCTAGCAATTGTGACGATAAATCCTGCCATAACGTCCATCAAAGCCATCAATGTAATCAGGAAGAATACGGATGTAGCAAAGGCATCAAGCATCATAAATTCTATGAGGCAAATAATGAACAATACCATAGAAAACGCATGGTTCATAATAGCCGCACGGCCAACACCAGTAGACTTCAGCAGTTCAAAAAACAGCGTGATTAAAGCCACCGCCAATAATGCATGGCCGGGTGTTATCTGCCAATTAGCCCCACTGGCCATTTGCACGGATTGAAAAGGTTCATTTAAACGCATGCTCAGCTCTTCAACGGTGGCAAATGTTGCGCCCGCCAAAGCCATAATATTATAAATGATGATCGGTATTACCATTAATGGTAAAATTGTAAATGCACCCATGTTTGTTCCCCTTTTTTGTCTGTCTATCCGTTATAGTAATGACTGAAATCCATTTAGTAAAGCTTTTAGAGAATTGAAACACAGTTCCGCTTTGCCATGAAGAGACATATCTTGCTTGCTTCGAGGCGTTCTCTACTTACTCGTTATTCTCGACTTGTAAGTTATTCTCGACATGGGGAACAAAATCACTAAACAGGCTGTATGAAAATACCACAGCAAAAACTTGAGCAGGTTCTGGAGAAATTCGATGCTATTGAAGCACGGATGGGCGTGGAAACAGTGCCCGACGAAATCGTCAAATTAGGCAAGGAATATGCAGAGTTACGCCCTGTAGCTGAAGGTGTGCGCGCCCTAAAGGAACGCTTGGAAGAGATAGCGGAGCTAGAAGAGTTAATTGGTGACCCAGAGCAAGATCCAGAAATGGGGGCAATGGCCAAAGAAGAATTACATGAGCTTAAAAGTGGACTGGCAGATATTGAGCGCGAGGTTAGCATTCTTCTTCTCCCCAAAGACAAAGACGATAATGCTTCGGTTGTCATAGAAATCCGCGCCGGCACTGGCGGCGATGAGGCGGCCATATTTGCAGGTGATTTATTTCGCATGTATGCGCGCTACGCATCATTACAAGGTTGGAAATTAGAGGTCGAAACGGAATCTGAGGCCGAAATGGGCGGTTATAAAGAGGTTGTGGCCTCCATTACTGGCAATGGCGTTTTCGGTAAAATGAAGTTTGAAAGCGGCGTTCACCGCGTACAGCGTGTTCCGGTAACAGAGACCCAAGGTCGCGTGCATACATCTGCGGCCACAGTCGCTGTTCTACCAGCACCCGAAGACATCGAGGTTAATTTCTCTATGACAGATGTCCGGGTGGACACTATGCGCGCTTCCGGGGCTGGTGGGCAGCATGTTAATAAAACGGATTCTGCCGTTCGTATGACCCATGAACCCACCGGTTTAGTTGTCGTCTGTGATGCTAAATCCCAGCACCAAAATAGAGCCAATGCTGAAAAAATTCTAAAAATGAAGCTCTATGATATGGAACGCGCCCGCATTGACAAAGAGCGTGCTGGCGACCGCAAATCCCAAGTTGGTTCCGGTGACCGCTCCGAACGCATCCGTACATATAATTATTCACAAGGGCGCGTTAGTGACCACCGCATAAATTTGACTTTGTATAATCTTGATAAAATTATCACAGGCGATGCTCTGGACGAAGTGGTCAATTCTTTGGTCGCGGCAGATCAAGCGGAAAAGCTGGCGGCGCTCGAAACTGATGGCTAAAATTAAAACTGATGGCTAAAACCAACATAACTTACGGCGAACTTAAGCGCGGCGGCGCGCAAATGCTATCCAATGCGGGTATTGGGAACCCGAACCTTAATGTGCGTATATTACTGGAAAAGGCGAGTCGTAAAACATCCGCAGAGCTTATTATCTGTGACCATGATATTGTACCTGAAACCGTACAAATAGAGTTTCACGAATTGTTAGGGTATCGATTGGCCTTTGAACCTATCGCCTATATTTTAGGCGAAAAAGCCTTTTGGTCTTTGGATTTTAGCGTCAACGAACACGTTTTAATACCGCGCCCTGAAACTGAGGGTTTGGTTGAGCGAGCATTAGAGCTCATCACCAATAGCCCAACGCCGCATATTCTCGATATCGGCACGGGCAGCGGTGCCGTACTCATCAGCTTGTTACATGAGCGTAAATTGGCAACTGGTTTAGGCGTTGATATTTCACCAAAGGCTCTGGACATGGCCCGCGTCAATGCGGTGCGTAATAATGTGGGCGACCGTTGTCAATTTAACAAATCGGATTATCTGAAAAACGTAACCGGGAAATTTGACATCATTGTCTCAAACCCCCCCTATATCGACAGCAAGGCTATGGAAAAGTTGGCGCCTGACGTTGAGCTGTACGAGCCTGAACTTGCCTTACACGGGGGCAAAGATGGGTTAACGGCTTACCGCACTATTATTGCAAGTACAAAAAAAGTACTTAAGCCAGGTGCGCATTTAGTGTTCGAAATTGGGTTTGACCAAAAAAAGTCCGTAAGTGATTTACTCCGCAAGGCTGGTGCAACACATATAGTCTGTCAGAAGGATTTAGCAGGGCTAGACCGCATTATCAGTGCAACAATTTGTTAAAAATAAATACAAAAAAGCTTGGACAAACCAAAACAAGCCGTTAGTTTATATATCAAGGTTCGTATCCAAGAGCTTTTCCTCACGATTGCTCTAGGCACAGCAGACTTAATAATCTGCCACACCACACATATAATAAAGAGAAATATTATTGAAAAAGCCCACCGGCCATAACGGCTAAATTGGGATGTAATTACAAAATCATTATGCGCTTCGTCTGTGCGGGAGGGACGAGAATGCTATTGGATGTGCCCCGCTATATAGGAAAGACTTATGAGTAGACGCCCAAGAGGTCGAGGCCGTAAGCCACAACATAACAATAATAAGAATAACAACCCTAACCGGGCTTTGGACAGTAATGGGCCAGACGTTCGTGTGCGGGGTTCTGCCAAAACCATCTATGATAAATACATGGCATTGGCCCATGATGCTTCTGTGTCTGGTCGCCGGGTGAAGGCTGAAAGCTATCTACAGCACGCCGAGCATTATTTGCGTATCGTGCAAGACTTGGCGGTTATTGCAGAGAAGAAAGCCGAGCAGCAAAGGTTGGCGACAGAACAGCGCGAAGCTGAGCAAGCTGCGCGCCGCGCTAAACACGCAGCGCAAGCAGAGAAAAATGCTGAAAACAAATCAGATGCGAGCGATAAAGCGCAAGAGGCTAAGAAAGAAAAGTCCAACGGTGCAGACGAAGAAAACACTGAAAGACCTAAACGCAGGACACGCAGTCACTTAAGTCGCCGCAAGGATCAAACTAAACCTGATGATAAGCCAGACTATAAGTCTGAGAATCAGATCGCAGATAAAGCTTCAGGAAACGATGATAGCGTTAAGGCTAATAAAGCCAAAAGACCTAAAAAATCAGATGCCAATAAAGAGGCCGGTGAAGAGATTTCAGTCGCAGAATAAAGCTCTATTCTGCGACTTACCTTTAGGTATTAGTGAACGCAGCTCTTACTCTTCAATCAACTTTCTGGAATCAATTTTTTGGTAAAATATGAGTATATCAAGGCTTGGGAATGGGCCGTCTCTTCTAGGTTAGCCGCACCCGCATGTCCGCCGTCAATATTTTCGTAATACTGAAACGGGATATCCATATCTTCTAGGCGCTGCGCAAATTTACGGGCATGGCCAGGGTGCACGCGGTCGTCTTTGGTGGAAGTATAGATATAGGGCTCTGGGTATTTTACGTCCGCACGAATATTGTGATAAGGCGACAGAGCACGTATATATGCACCTTCTGCACCTTCATCGTCCGGGTCGCCGTATTCACCAACCCATGATGCGCCAGCTAATAATTTATCAAAGCGGCGCATATCCAATAAAGGGACACCAACGGCAACAGCATTGAACAAATCAGGGCGTTGGGTAAACATGACCCCCATCAAAAGCCCGCCGTTAGAACGTCCGTGCGTACCCAGATGTTCAGGACTTGTAACTTTACGCTCAATCAGGTCTTCAGCCACAGCAATAAAATCGTCATAGATAATTTGGCGTTTGGTTTTCAGGCCAGCTTGATGCCAATTCGGTCCAAATTCACCGCCGCCCCTGATATTTGCAACAACATATACGCCGCCTCGCGCCAACCAAGCCCGCCCAATGGTGGCAGAGTAGGACGGGTTAATAGGGATTTCAAAACCGCCGTAACCATAGAGAATCGTTGCGTTCTTGCCGTCCATTTCCATGTCCTTACTCGAGACAACAAAATACGGGATTTTTGTACCGTCACTAGACGCTACCTCAAACTGTTTCGCTTCCATGCTTGAAGCGTCAAACCAGCTAGGGAGAGATTTTGCCGGTTCGATCTTCGTGTCTGACGTATCCACTGTCCACAATGTATCAGGGGTCAAAAAGCTTTCGGTGCTGATAAATGCGGCGCTCTCTTTGGTATTGGTTGAGCCGATACCAACCTTGCCATTTTCTGGGAAATTAAGTTTGGCTTTCGTCCATACCGAGCCGTCAAAATCAAATGTATAGGCGGCGCCCGATACATTCTCATACAAGCTAAGTAATAGCGCATCTTTGGTTGCGCCAAAACCATCAATAGACTGGCGCGCCGTTGGCGTTATCACTTCGTGCACCGCATCAATGGTTCCTGTTTTCATAAAACCGTCGATAGAAAACGAAACCAAAGCACCAGAGGAAAACACGGTTCCGTCTGCTTGCGGCCAATCCTCTTGTAGGGTCAATAGTTGTTGGCCTTTAAATTGGTCTCCCAAATTGGATTTAAGCGGCACGGGAAGCTTAACCGGTTTCCACTTGTTTTCACCAACACGCGGCACCCAATAGTATTCTGTGGTGTAAAAAGTAATCGCGCGCGTAATTAGTATTTCGTCCTTACCGTCCGCATTTTCAAACGTGCCCGGCCATACACCAACATCGGTTTTTTTGCCGCGCAACAATTGGCGCGCTTCGGATAAAGGTGTGCCGCGCGTCCAAAGCTTGCTGAGGAGTGGATAGCCACTATCAGTCATGGTGCTTTGACCACTTTCATCAGAACCAAAATCGACCCCAACTAAAAGCAGATTACTATCAAGCCAGGCAGTTCCGCCTTTGCTTTCAGGTAATACGAACCCGTCTTTTACGAATTCTTTTTTATCGACACTGTATTCACGACGTTCTGTGGCATCTTTGCCGCCGTCAGAAAGAGATAACATACAACGCGCATAGACGGGTGCCAAGCAATTTGCGCCTTTATATACCCAGTTCTTACCTTCTTCTTTGGCAAGGGCGTCAATATCAAGGACCGTTTCCCATTCTGGTTTATCGCTGCGGTAGCTATCTAAACTCGTGCGCCGCCAAATGCCTTTGACGTGCTTATCGTCTTGCCAAAAATTATAAGCTTTATTCGCACGGTAACTCACATAGGGGATTTTTTCCGGGGAGTTATAAACTTCAAGCAGCTCAGCTTTCATGGCCGCATATACTTCGCCCTGCATTAATGGCTCGGAACGAACATTCCAGCTTTTCACTTTAGCAAGCGCCTCTTCGCCCAAAACATCCTCAAGATACATATGATCCGCATCGGTTTTGCCCGCCGCTTTGTATTCCATAGGATGGTCCTTATTAAGGTGATGTGCCGTTGCTGTATCGTGATTGTCCTTGGCAGGTTTATCTGCAGGTTGGCAAGCCGTAAGCGCAATAACTCCAACGCCCAAAAGTAATAATTTTTTCATGTCCAAATCCCTTTTATAATTTTTTTCATATGACCTGAAATCCGCGCCTTGGGCAAGGACAGATTATCGATATACGGCAAGTAATCCAATACTTGGCAATATTGGTAAATCCAATTAGGTTGTCATGACTAATAAATTGTGATTTAGAGATACTATCATGCAGGTGCTATCATCTAGGCGCTAAAAAGCGCTGCGCCAAATAGGGGACAAAATGACCACAAAAACCCGAAAAGTAAAAGCCCCCTCAGCCTTATTGTTGATGATGGAAGGTCGATCCATTTTTGAAATGGGCACTTATATTGCTAGCGCCCCGCTTTTTAAACACATGGCCAAGGGCGACGGTCACCCTGTCTTGGTTTTGCCTGGTTTGGCGGCATCGGATATATCCACTATCCCCATGCGCAGGTTTTTAAAGAAACGCGGATATCAGCCATATGCATGGGAACAAGGTCGTAATCTCGGCCTTCGTGATCAAGTGTTGGAAAACATGTTGGCTAAGGTCGACGAAATTTTTACAGAGCATAAATGCAAGCTAAGTATTGTAGGCTGGAGCCTCGGCGGTATATTCGCACGAGAACTTGCTAAACTCCGGCCAGAAAAAATAAGGTTTGTTATTTCTTTGGGTAGCCCCCACTCCGGTAATCCTAAGGCTTCACATGCCACTAGGTTTTATGAATTTGTTGCTGGGCATTCTGTTAAAGAACCACCGCTGCAAACAACATTGTCCCAAGCCCCGCCCGTACCAACAACCTCCATTTATTCAAAAACAGACGGCGTTGTTGCCTGGCAAAATTGTCACCAGAGAAAACCAAACTGCCCTAAAAAGACCAAACAAGTTGAAAATATTCGCGTCGAAGGTTCTCATACTGGCTTGGGTGTTAATCCGAGCGTCTTGTTTATCATTGCTGAGCGGCTCGCGCAAAACGAAGACGGTTGGAAACCATTCGTCAACAAAGGTGCCCGCAAAATATTTTTCCGCACACCTGCATTTGATATTGTTTCCAAGTTCGAAGCAGTCGCCGCTACATAAAGGAATAAGCCATGCGTAAATTATCCGGAATTGATGCAACATTTCTCTATATGGAAACCAACGAGACCCCCATGCACATCTCGAGCCTGCTCATGTGCGAACCTGCCCAAAAAGGCGAGAGCCCTTACGAGGCCCTCAAAGCGCAAATCGTAGAGCGCCTGCACGAGATACCGTCTTTTCACCGCAAGCTGAAACACACGCCGTTTTATATTGATCACCCGGTTTGGGTTGATGCTGAAATTGTAGATTTGGATTACCATATTAAACATGCCCGCTTGCCTGAGCCGGGCAATTTGGATCAACTCAGAATGATTGTTCAGGGCTTACATTCTGTGCCTCTCGACCGCGAGCGGCCCTTGTGGCAATTTACGATCATCGAGGGTGTAGAAGATCCGGCCTTTGGGCTTAAGAAAGGTAGTTTTGCACTTTATACCAAAGCCCACCACGCCAGCATTGACGGCGGCGCGGGTGTGTCCGCTATGGATATCCTGTCCGACCAAGAACCAACGCCGCGCCCGCCTTTGCCGAGCAATCAAGTGCGTCTGTCGAAAGAAGACCCTGGATTTTTCGAGCTACTCGGTGGCGCTTACGGGAAATTTGCCCAACAACAATACGATATGCTGAAAATGACACCCGACTATGTAAAGGCGCTTAGAAAAATAGTAAAAAATTCCATAGAGGACAGCGGCAACCTGTTGGATAATTTAAAGCCTGCCCCAAAAACCCGTTTCAACGTCCGCATCCAAAAGCAAAGAGCCTTCGGTGCGCGTACTCTCCCCATCAAAGACGTGATCGGTATTGCCAAATCCACAGGCACAACACTGAATGATGTGGTATTGGCTATTTGCGGCGGAGCATTGCGGAGTTATTTGCAGCGCCATGATGAATTACCCAAGCGCGGCCTTGTGGCGGCAGTACCCGTTTCCTTGCGAGAGGTTGGCGATAAATCAGGTGCCAACCAAGTGGCAAGCATGAACTGCGAAATTGGCACCGACATTGCTGATCCACTAGCACGCCTCAAGGCAGTTAACAAAAATGCCAAGCGGGCTAAAAAGAGCCTTGCCGCCATCAAAGACGTGTTCCCCAAAGACTATTCGTTCTTTGGTGCTCCGGTTATGGTCACCGCCATGGCGCAGATGACCAGCCGCACTAAATTGGTTAATTATATGCCGGCCGCTATGAATGTAGCTATTTCCAATGTGCCGGGGTCGCGCAAGCCTATGTATTTTGCTGGCAGCAAAGTTATCTCTAATTTCCCCGTTTCCATCGCGACACACGGTTGTGCGCTGAACATTACTTTGACCAGTTATATAGACCGTCTAGATTTTGGCTTGATCGCCTGCAAGGTCGCCGTGCCTGATGTGCAGGACATAGCGGACGATATTTTAAAAGAATTTAATTTGCTCAAAAAAGCAGTGGCGAAAGATACGACTGAAAAGACAGACAAATCTAGCAAACCAGCCCAAAAGCCAGCTGCTAAATCTGTCAAGAATACGGCTAAAGCCTCATAATATAAAACTTAAACGGTACGGATGCGCAAACTTATTACTCATCACCTTCTTGTTTTTTAAGGTGTCGATCTAAAAACTGAACGATGCGCTCTGAACTGGTAATGCGGTTTTTACGTTTTTGAAAACCATGGCCTTCATCAGGGAAAAGCACATATTCAACCTCTACACCATTGGCGCGGACAGCCTCTACAAGTTCGTCACTTTCGATCTGCAACACACGTGGGTCATTTGCGCCCTGCCCAACATAAAGTGGTTTTTTAATGTGCTCGGTATGAAAGAGCGGGGAAATACGGCGGTGACGCTCTTGGTCAGTGGCCGGATCACCCATTTCGTCATATAGAGAATCGCGAATTGCGCCCCAAAATTCAGGAATACTGTTCAGGGTTCGCACCCAATTTGTGACACCGAAAAGATTAACGCCCACATCAAAAACATCCGGGTGATATGTCATAGCTGCAACCGTCAGATAACCGCCGTACGAACCGCCAATAACACCAATACGGTCTTTATCAACGCCCTCAAGGCTTTCCAAATAACGGCGCGCATATACAATATCCATCAAATCTTCTTCGCCGTGTTTACGGTCGTCCAAATGATTAAATGTTTTCCCGTAACCCGAAGAGCCTCTATTATTTGCCGCTAGTACCGTATAGCCCTGATTGACCAAATGCTGGATCGTGGCCGAATAGCCTTTCTTGCTTTGCCCGCCCGGACCGCCGTGTACCCAAACAAGAGCAGGTGCGGGTGTAGCGGCGCTAGCGTTTTTCGGCATATAAAGAATACCTGGAATTTCCAAACCGTCAAAACTTGTATAGCGGATTATACTGGCCGTGACCAAATTAGCCTCGTTGATCCCAGGCGGCAAAGCTGTGGTTAATTTCTCGGTTTTGCCGCTCACCAGATCCGACGTATAAATATTACGCGGTGATGTATCCGTGTTCAGCACAAATGCTATCCGACTTTCATCTTGGGTAAACCGTACTTGTGAGAGTTCTCCGCTCGGCACATCCTTAAGCGCCAAAGGTTTGCCGCTTTGCGCGTCCAATATTTCCAGCTCGGTAACACCGTCTGCATTAATAGCGCTGACGCGGTAGCGACCGCTCGGACTATAATTAACGGTGGACACGTCCCAGTCGGCTTCTATGAGACTGCTGTTCTCTTGTGTCGCTAGCGTATATGTCCAAGCTTGGTTAAACTCCCCGAACTCATTTGTAGCAAATAGCAATTTCTTGCTATCAGGCGTAAACCCGTAAGACCGGTAACTGATATTGCCTTCGTGCTGCGTGATAAGAGCCGGCGCGGCATCAATATTTGTTAAATCCGCCATGAAAATATTGGCATTGGCGCTTGTTATGGATTTGACAAGTGCCAAATGTTTCCCGTCGGGACTGATAGAGCCAATATTAAGTTTGTCATTTTTAAAAATAAGTTTTCGAGAATAATCACTGACTTGATAGGCGTATACGTCCTTTGACGATGGATCGCGCTCATTGGTGGAAACATAAAAAACGTCGCCGCTTTCATGCCATCCGATAAACCCTGCTTTCAACTTATCTCCGGGTGTTAAATCGTGAAGCTCGCCGTCTTGTTCGCGCACAAACACATGGTCAAGTTCGTTGCCGCCTTGATCGCCTTGAATAATAACGCGGTCATCATTTGGAAAAAATGAGTAGGCGTAATAGGGAAAATCATCCGAATTCGTTAGGGCCTGCGTTTCGCCCGACAACGACATTGTGTACCCATTAAAAATTCCAGTTTTATCGGAACTCATTAATATTTTTGAGCCGTCATGAGAAAACCCATATCCGCCACCACTCGATAACCAATAGCTCGTGGTTTCGTGGAACAACTGCGCAGGATATTTTTCAAACGCAATATTTGATTTTTGCTCAACCCCTTGAACTGCTTCACTCTCGACCTGAGTAGCTGACTGACTGCCGGTTTGCGGATTACAGGCACTAAGGCCTACGGAAATAATGAATACTGCTAATATGTGTTTCATAAGAAACTCCCCCTATTTTAGCTAGCTATATGTTAAAACTATCATATATGCTAAAACTATCATAATGGGTGTGATGGCAATATGTGCCAAAGCTGTCAATTCACAATAATTTGAGAGCACTTAAACATGGTACGGGTGGCCGGAATCGAACCGGCACTTCCTAGGGAAACGGGATTTTGAATCCCGCGCGTCTACCAATTCCGCCACACCCGCAAATTTGTATTCATGTGTAGTTTTGGTAAGGCGCGCACCATAACGAAAGCGGCCTTGGCGTCAACGGAAAATATGCTGGAGTTATGCTAAAAACTCTCTTGTTAAATATACACGAATGACCAAGCAAACTTACTTATTTTAATGCAAGAACACAGGTACAAATATAGGCACGATTATTGGCGCACTTAGAGACAACATAAAACCTTGCTTCTTACGTAATTTTTACTGGAATCTATCAACCATTCTAGGCTATTGCCCCATTATGATAAATAAATTCCTTGAAAAACTGTATGACCGCGTCAAAGAAATTGCCGGACACAAACACGCAGTGCGTTATCTTGCGGGCCTCTCCTTTGTTGAGGCTTTTATTTTCCCGATACCGCCTGATACCCTTCTTATTCCAATGATTATGGCGAAAAGAGAGCGCGCTTGGCGCTTCGCATTTGTGGCATCAATTTGTTCCGTCCTCGGCGGGATTATTGGCTATGCTATTGGCATGTGGGCATGGGATGTTCTTGCCCTGCCTGTCCTTGAAAGCTTAGGGAGAGGCGAGAGTGTAGCAAAACTTCAAGGCCTCTATAATAAGCACGGCGCGCTCGCGGTATTTGGCGCAGGCTTGACCCCTTTTCCTTATATCGTGATTACGCTCATGAGCGGCGCAATGAAACTTCCCTTTGGCACCTTTATAATTATGGCCGTTTTAGCACGCACATTGCGGTTTTATCTGGTCGCTGCCCTTGTTTACACAACAGGGCCTAGAGCCGAAGAAATTATGCGTAAAAACTTTGCGTTAGCAAGTGTGGTTATCTTTGTTGTACTCGGTGGAGCTTATACTCTTTACAAAATGATGAGCCATTAGGTTTAAGAGCAATTAGGACTTAAGAGTAATTAAGGCTTAAGGGCAATTACGCGCTCAAACCCGAATGCGGCAAATGCTTTGCGCCGTGCAGCACTTACTTCTGGCCCAACAAGTAGCGCCGTGTTTTGTTGCAGGTTTTCTAGCTTGTTTTTCTCAGCACACTTTAAGGGTCTAGCGCGCTCTAATAAAAGCTGAGTGCGTCTGGCTATAGCAGTACCACTATCAACCCATGTAACCTTGTGCGGTGCGGCGCGTTCAAGTTCGGCGATCAATAACGGAAAATGGGTACAGGCAAGTACCACAACATCTATCTTTGCCTTATCTTGTGCATCTTCTTTATTTGACCCATCTTCTTTATTTGATATGTCTTTATGAGGCGTATCTTTATGTAATTGCGCAAATATCAAGGCAATTTCATCTTTAACTATGTCCATATCAACCTGTCCGCCAGCGAGTTTACGCTCGGCCATGTCAACAAGCTTAGTAGAACCGACAAGGGTAATATCACAATCATGAGCAAAATCAGCGATCAGGTCATCAACATAGGCTCGTTTGACAGTTCCAGGTGTTCCAAGCACAGCAATAAATTTGGTCTTGCTCATGCGCGCCGCAGGTTTAATGGCTGGCACGACACCAATCACTGGCACATCAAGCGCGGCACGGATTTCATCAAGCGCCGTTGTTGATGCCGTATTGCAGGCAATAACCACTGCGTCGGGCTTAGTCGTCATAACCAGGGTTTTTAGCAAGCCCGGCAGGCGCGATTTAAGCTGTGTTTCCGTCTTTTCACCATAAGGGCGAAATTCATCGTCGGCCACATAAGTCATATACATATCAGGCATTAACTTACGCAGCTCAGCTACTACGCTTAGTCCACCCACACCAGAATCAAATATAAGTACATGCATGTGTGCAAATAACACCGAATTTAGTTTATTTTTTGCCAACATAATGGCAAATACGAGGCATATGTCCGATAATTTATCACAGAATATTACAGGCTCTCCAATTAATTATCACAAGCTTGTGGTATTGATGTTGCTTGGTCTTGGTCTCGCCAGATTGGTTGGGCTTTATTTTTCACCGATTAATTTGCACGGCGACGAAGCGCAATATTGGGCATGGTCGCGCACTTTCGAATGGGGTTATTTTTCCAAACCGCCCATAATTGCTTGGATCATCGGTGCCAGCACCACTATTTTTGGCAATGCCGAATGGGCGATACGGATTAGCTCGCCGCTCTTACATCCACTCATTGCCTATGTGCTATTTCGTACTGCTCGGTTATTGTATGATGCGCGTACCGGGTTTTGGGCGGCGGCTTTGTATTTCATGATGCCCGCCGTTTGGCTAAGTTCGGGCATTGTCAGCACAGATGTACCGCTTTTATTGTGTTGGGTTTTAGGGCTTAACGCATTTATGCATGTGCGCGAAACACCAAATTGGAAATGGGCGGCCGTGTTAGGGCTGTCTATCGGCTTTGGCATGTTATCAAAATATGCCATGCTGTTTTTCTTGCCCGCATTAGTATTGTCCATTTTGATAGATAGCAAATGCAGGACGGCTCTTTTATCTTTACGCGGTCTCTTGGCGGCGGGCATAGCTCTGGCTGTGCTCAGCCCAAATATATGGTGGAACGCCCAGAACGATTTTGCGACGGTCACCCACACCGCCGCAAACGCTAACCTCAAAGGAATACCCTTTCATCCGCTGGAGTTGTTAGACTTTTGGATAAGCCAAATCGCCGTGTTCGGCCCGCTGACACTGGTGCTTATGGTCATGGCACTAACCACTGCGGCGCGCGGTAAATTTGAGCGCAGAACTTTGCTATTGGCTTTATTCGTAATCAGCCCATTATCCATAATTTCCCTAGAAGCACTGCTGAGCCGTGCTAATGCCAATTGGGCCGTAACGGCCTATATGGCCGGTGCGATTTTGGCGGCCAGATACGGTGTGCAGCACTGGCCACGCTTCACCAAAACCGGTGTTTGGCTCAATATTGGCTTTGGCACCCTCTTTGCTGTCGCCGCTCTCATACCAACATTTGCCAACAGTCTTGGGCAAGGAAATTCTCTCAAAAGAGTACGCGGCTGGCCGCAAACTGAAAGTATCATCGTAGACACCGTGAAAGCGGGGTACGAAGGGCAGGCTTTTACGGCTATTGCCACAGATAATCGGCTCGTGTTTTATGATCTGCTCTATTACGGCATAGAAACGGATACGGGTTTGAGTTTACGCATGTGGCGCAACACATCCCACGTGAACCACCACGCAGAAGCAACGGCGTCATTAGAGGCAAGCAACACACAAGACGGCCCTGTTCTAATCATCAATTATTATAGAGACTGCGAAGACTGGCCTCAAGCAGAGTTCGCCGAATGTATCGCACGTGTCCACGCGCGCGGCAAATTAACTTACGCCGAAAAATTTGCGGCGGATTTTGAACGCTTGGAAAAACTACCACCCCTTAGCCTAGATCTCGGCGGCGGCAAAACCCGCAAGCTCAATCTCTGGGCCGGATACGGCTACACACCAACGGATAAATCAGAGCGTTAATTAATATGGCGCCCTTATTGGCTCAAAAACATAGTCATTGAAATCATGTAATAGCTTGGCTTCTTTTAATCCGTCTTGCCCTAAAAATCCTGCTCGAAAAAGCTTTCCTGCTGTCGCCCAAACTAAGGATTTATTATCAAAGTCCGCCCATTCCCAATCTGGGTAATTAAATGATAAATTTGATTTTGTATTAAATAACTCGTGCTCATCCCAGTAGCAGCCCTTCCCAACGGGCGAGTTACATTGCTCATGTGCAATTTTTCTCAGCACCCAATGGTTAGGAAGTTTTTTCTCAAAAACTGTAAAACTGTGATATTTTTTTCCTGTCTGTTTTCTTTCCATTAGGCTCCAGCCATCCCGCAGCAAGCGTGGATAATAAACGCCCGTACATTCCGAGCCAAAGTTGTTTTTCGGACCATTACGGGTTTGGCCTGTTAAATTGCTGTTTTTAGATAATAAACTATTTTTATTATAACGTCCTTCATTGAGCCAATATTTATTCGATGATAAAAATAAGCCGCCGCCTTCCCAACAATCGCCCTTAGCATATAAATCCAATGCCTTCAGATAGGGTGGTTTTGAAATTGCTGTCCATGAACCTTTTGTTTCTGAATTCCATTTCCCATTCATGGCAAAGTAAATCAAATGTCGCCCGTCCGAAGAAATATCAGACCGGCGTTCATATATACGCCCTTTAAGCCATTGTCCGATTTTGAATTTATCTGTCTTTCGGTCCCATGAAAATGTTGCTACCCGCTTTGAAGGGCCGCGCCTAAACACTATTGCATTACTACTCTGACTCGCAAAAATGACATGCAGCCTCGCAGGGAATTTTTCTTGAGTTTCCGTCATACGATGCCTTTTAAAGGAATTTTGTTTAATAATTGTCTATAAGTACGCTAATCGCTCGCTCTATATCTGCGTCCGTGGTGCGCCAGCTTGATACGGATAATCTAAAGGCTGGCTTGCCGCGCCAGACGGTTTGCCCGAACCAGAGCTTACCAGTGGCATTCATACGGGCGGCGAAATCTGCAGGGGTTTCTTTGCCTGTTGTTGTGCACAGAACTTGATTAAGGGGCACGTCCGAAAGCACCTTTATGCCGTTCTTGCCGTCTATGCCTTTGGCCAGCATTTTGGCTTGGCGGCAATGACGTTCGACCATTTCGCATACGCCTGTACGGCCCAATGTTTTGAGTACGGCCCAAATCGGTATGCCGCGCGCACGGCGGGAAAACTCCAAGGTTAGGTTTGTTTGGGCGTGGGTTTCAGCCGTCGCGTAAACCGCATCCGCATTCATGACGCGCGCGAAAGCATCCCCGTCTTTCACGATTGCCATGGCGCTGTCATAGGGCGTGTTCAGCCATTTGTGACCGTCCGTGGTCCAACTATCCGCACCTTCTATACCTTCGGTCAAATGGCGATGGCTGTTTGTGGCCCGCGCCCAAAGCCCAAACGCCCCGTCTATATGTACCCAGGCCCCTGCGGATTTGGCTTTTTCAATCAGCGGCACAAATGGATCAAAATCACCCGTATTGACCTCGCCCGCCTGCAAACAAAGTATGGTTTTGTTATCGAGCAGCGGTAGGGTTTTAGGGTCAATGCGGCCACGCGCATCCGTCTTGGCGACCAGTAAATGCCTTTTGCCAAAACCTAAAATACGCAGAGCTTTGAAAATAGTGATATGAGCAATATCCGAAACCACGACTTTAATTTCAGGTGCGCCGACCAAGCCTTCATTATCCAAATCCCAACCTTGGCGCGCCAATAGCTCACGCCGTGCCGCTGCAAAACAAGATAGGCCACAAGCGGTAGCCGATGTGCCAAACCCGACCGCAGAACTGCGCGGTAAATCCAAAATATCCAAGACCCAACGTCCTGCAATGGCTTCTAATTTAGCCGCCACTGGTGAATTGGCGTGTGATGATGCACATTGATCCCACGCGGCAACCATCCGGTCAGCTGCCGCCGCCGCAGGTAAGACGCCGCCAATAACATAGCCCAAATAATGTGGCCCCGTAGAGACGGATGTGGCAGGCGAGCCAATCTCGTCGAGCTGCTTCAACATAACCTGCGCATCTGAAGGCCCTTCTGGAAGGGGTACATCAAATTCGTCCAAAGCCGCTATCTCATCTGCATTGGGATATACATTCCGTGTCTCGACGCTTTGTCGGTAAGTTTGCGCACGCGCGTCTGCATCCCTCATTAAATCGCTTTCAGTTTTCATGATACTTTCCTTAAGTCCTAGCCAGCTCTAATCAAGTATTTAGGCATGTGGCTTTTTGACACCTTCTTTGGGAGCAGACAATTTAAATGCGCCGTAAAGGATTAGAATAGATAGAACACTAGGCACAAGCGCCCAAAATAAATGCGGGCCACCAATGATTTCGGCTAGGGCACTGGTGTCGCTTTTGCCTGAATACACTCCGACATTAGCAGTGCTCATAAAGAAATAATTAAAATCGCCAACCGCATTCAGGCAAAAGGCCAGAGCAATAATATGCGCAGATAAAGACCTAATCAAAGGCCATGCTTTGACGGCGATTAAAGTAATAATCAAGCCAAACCCGAACACAATCACCCGGGTAAAATTATCCCCGGCCCAAAAAACTAATGTTGCCAATAATGCGCCCGCCAGAAGGAATAACGCAAGCCGAGATTGGCCGAGGCGGCGCACTAAGATCAACATGACGGCACCGGCAATAGCGGGGCCTAATAGCCCACCAAATAGGACAATTATTTGTTGCCATTTACTGCCGGTAAAAGCATGAGTTAGACCAGAAAATTGCGGCGTTAAGATCATTTTCTCGAACCGCCCACCGGAAATTATTGCGCCGAGCCCGTGACCTAGCTCATGCGCCCATGTAGCCAACATTCGAAATGGTTTACTCAGCACGGGAATTTGCGCCGATATCCAAATACTAAAGACGAGTATCCAAAAAAGCTTGGTGTCAATATGCACAGTTCGTAGAACTGCTTTGCTAGTTTGCGCAGGGTTTATTTTTAGCATTAATATCTAGTTGTGCCGAACAGGCGTCTAAATAACTTGCCGACAGCATTACCGCCTTTGCTAATTTCTTCTCCTGCGTCTTCGGCCATATCTCCGATTTTATCTGTGACCGGATCAATGCGTTTCTTTTTAAAACGGCGCAGGTTCAGCCATATATTGATGAAGATAAATGCCAGAATACTTAGAAACACAATGTTAAACCACGGAATCAGAAGCGCGTTCGGCCCGCTCACTGGTTTCACTTTGGTCGCATTTGGCCAGATGGAAAACAGTTTGATCCGCCAGCCATAATGAGTGATGGCCACCCATTGATCGTCCTTACTGGTCATTTCTTTGGCCTTAGCGTCTAGGTCCGAACTGTCAAATTTTAAGTAAAATGGAAATGACCACCCAGTATCTTCATTGCGGTAAACCCGCGTCTTACCATTTTCGCGGACACTAGAAATAAAGCGCACATCGCGGGTTGCTTCATTGTTGGTGCCAACATCGGGGCTGTCCCAGAACGGAGAACCCTTGGAGATATCCATGCGTTTAACCTCCGTGCCGACAACTTTGACAATATCGCGCTGAGGCAAATAGTAATGCACCAATACTGCCGTGATCAATAGCAGGGCAAAAACCAGAATGCGTTTGAACCATTTCATATCATATTCCTTTACTATAAGCTTCTAGGCCAAAGACAATTAAGCTGGGACAATTAAACCAGGACAATTAAGTTAAGTCCCTATGTTATGGGCGCCTAACTATATTGAGCCAAATAAATCAAAACTGCCATAACGGCAATCGGCACCAGGTAAACGCCGAATATCAATTTCGGACGGTAAGATTTGCCGTATATCTGCATGCCTCTAGCAATAAACTCTTTTTTGCTGACGGTGGTATTTTCTAATTTTTCCGTAGATTTTTCCGATTGCTTTTTAGACCGTCTTTTTTGCCATTTCTTCAGACGTCTCTTTGTGGGTTTCCCTGAGGAATTCTCTGAGGAATTCTCTGAGGGTTTTTCAGAGGGCTTTTTTTGCGGTATTTGGCGCGCAGTATATTCTGCGGCCAATTTTGCGCGCTGTACCATACGCGCCCTTATGGACAATACAGTATAGGCAATGCTGAGCAGCACGAAAATAATGACAATATTGCGTATCCAAACAATCATGAAATATACCTTACAGGTGTCTCCGGTGGTGTCCATGGCCCTTCGTAAACACCTTCTTCGTCCATACCTGGTTCTAGCCCGAACAAAGTTTCGCGCGCACCAACTTTATCGATTGTGTATTCTTCCGCCAAAAACTTCGACACATAATCGCGCTTGGGCTCAGACCAACTCTGATAAGCGTCATAAAAAGCTTGCTTGTGACAAATAAATAATTGCCTGAAATCTAATGGTGACAATTCAGAGAGCAGCATATTGACCAAATCCCGATCGCTATGCTGTGCTGAACGCAAAGCATAGAAAAACGCCGCATGTTCGGACGTTAAATTTGGCGGTGCGCCGTCCATTTTTGCCCAGCGCCAAACTTGCATAAGGCCGTGAAACTCGTCCGGCATTTTCTCGGCGTATTTGCGGCCAATTTGCCGAATTTGCATGCGGGACAAATCACCCCGATCATTGCCCAAGCCGTCACCCAAACGGGCGGCGGTAGAGATGATAACAAAATCTATCTTTTGTTTGATAATGGCCGCAGCCATATTTTCACTCGTTGGTACAATGGGCTCGGCAAGACCGCATCTGTTTAAAAACTGCGCAATGCCGTATCTGTCATCAAATGTAAGTATGTTTTCAACGGGTAAATTTTCCAGCGCTTCTGAATGTTCTCGCGCTATAACCGTCGGGGTTTCCACATCGCGGAATACATATAGACCCCCGAAATGGTTGGTGAAATAATTGCCCTGAGCATAGGATTTTGCCGTGAGGCTTATGGGGTTGCGCTGGATATTGCCTGTGCGTTTAGCAAGTTCAATCATTTGTGCAATAAGGACATCATCCCACCATGCATCTTCTTCGTTCATAAATTTATCAATATAGACCTGTAAGTTTTTAGCTTCTTCCACATGGGACTGTATGGTATCGGCTTCAATCTCGACCTGATTTATTTGGAACAAATCAGCCGGGCTAGTGACTTTATAAACCGAGTTCATCAACTCACCCGCAACGGCTTCGCGGGCGGTTAGGGCGAATAATTCTCCCTCGTTTTCTGCGATGAAATTACGCAAGATAGAACGCGAGGTCGAGAACTGCGCATTGAGAAGTGGTGCGGTTTTCTGATCTGTGGTCAACAGGATAAATTGCCGGTTACAGCCATTTGGATTGAGATATAAATCATCACCAAATTCCTCGCCGATTTCCGGCGAGTAGCCAGAAATATCTATGTGAAATTCCGTCAGCGCCGTTTCTTTGTTGATGAGATGTTTAAGCGCACGGTTATAGCGCCCCACCAAAGCAGGTGAGGTGACCTCGACCAAATTGCCGAACATTAGACCGTATTTTAGGAGGCGCATCATGTTTTTCTTCCCCTATTTTTTATGGGGGAAGTACCCCGCAGGGGGGATGGGGGCGCGCACCTCTTGTGCGCTTTTGAGTTCTCGGCATCCACTACAGCTATGTAGCGCCGCAAGAACGGCGGCCCCCATCGCCTTCGCAATAGCTCCGGCACTTCCCCCATAAAAAATAGGGGAAGAAAAAGTACGTGAGCAGTCATCTCTTACCCTTCATATAACGCCGTTTGGCCTCTTCTTGGCGGGTGAAATCGCGTACCATGTTTTCGATTGCGATTTCGTCGGATTTGTCGGCGTATCTAAACTCACTATCGGCGTAGCGGTTAATCTCTTGGACAACCATGTCGACAGTGATGGGCTGTGACAGCTCAGCTATCATATTGCGTTTCGCATCATAGTTTTTGGCCAAGAAAAGTTCCGTGTTTTCCATCCATTCGTCCGGTAGTTCAAAATCCATAGCCCGGACTTTGACCGCGTCCGTTATGTTTTTAATAGCGCGACCCGTAAAGCGGGCATCGACCTCTTGGATGGCCTTTAGGTACGTGCCGAGCTTGGCAATGGTATTTAGCTTACCGATTTTTTTAGACACACGGTCATAGACATTGAGCAAGCCGTCTTCGTGGGGTTTGGCGTGACTGCCATAACTTGCCGCAACGGCTTTCTTAATCTGCTGGGCTTCGAATAAATCATGTTTTCCCACGGGGATGTCGTGGTTCCCCCCCATCAGTAAATGCAAGATATCAATATAGTCGGCGCGGGATTGTGGGCCATCCACGAGAAACCTCGCCGTAGCTCTTTGGCGCAATGCATCATCTACATTTTCGGGATAATTGGAAAACATGCCAAAGGTACAATTGCCGCGTACAACGGTATTTGCACCTGCGAAACTTTCCATTAACACGGCGGTTATTTCCAACTGCCCTGCGCTGGATTGTCTGTCGCCGCGTTTGCCCGCGAGCTGGTCAATATCATCAATAGTGCCAAAGCCGATAACATTGGGATCGACTATGTTTTTGATGAAACTCTTAGCATTTTGTGCTGACTTACCTTGATAGCTATCGATACTGTCGGTGGATAGGTTTTGGTAGCGAAACACATAGCCTGCATTGTCGCAATAATCATTGATCAAGCCCGCCATCATTTGGATAAGTGTGGTTTTGCCCGTACCCGGCGCACCGTCGCCCATAAAGGTGAAGATAAACCCGCCCAGCTCTGCGAACGGGTTAAGCTTGCGTTTAAAATCGTATGCCATCAGCATTTTGGAAAGTTTCATGGCTTGGTATTTTGCGATATGATTGCCGACAACCTCGTTCGGCTTTTTAAAGGTCATAGTCAATGTGGTCGACTTACCCCTTGCGGCGGGCGTAAAGCCGTCGACCTCAAAATTATCGTCTTCCACGTGGTAGCTCACGGATGTGAATGCTTCCAGTCTTGGCGTATTATCGGCGCGCAAGGACACTTTCTCCATCAGTTTTTCAAGAAACGCCATTACGACTGGGATCAATTTATCATCACTGGTCGCGAACAGTGCCAAGTCTTGGTCAAGCTCCCAAAGTGCGCCTGTCAAAGCCAAGTGTGGGTTATCGGTGAGCACTTCTTCGACGGCGCCAATTTCTACGGTCATGTCAGAGCTATCCGCATGGGTATTTGCCAATAAAAAACTGGTCATATTGGCAAATACATAGAGGCTTATTAAAGACGCCGCGGCCAGAAGTTCACTGAATTCCGATTGTTTATTGCGGGCCAGCGAGCCCGCTAAATTATCTTTCATCAATTCAGACAAACCGGTTTGGTCTGCGTATTGGTCCGATACTAACATGGCCGTAGCTAGTGCGCGGCGCAATCCATGTAAGACGCTGGCTTGCAGAGGGCTTACCAATGGATCGTCTTCAGTGGAGGTTTCAACGCGATTGCCAATATGGACGCCTTCGGGGCGCGCCGTGGATTTAGTCACTAAGCCTGGTGTTGTTGAACGGAATCTGCGTCTTGTACCAACACCTGAAGAACGTTCGGGTGTCGCTTTGATGTCTGCTTTTTTTGCAAGTCTTGGAGTGTGGTCAAACCCGGCCAGAAGAAGTTCTGCCGCCGTATATTTTTCACGGATAAGGTCTTCTTTTAGTTCCATTTGATCAGACGTATTGGACATAATTTTCCTGTTCTTTTGCCTTATTTAGGGGCCCTATTTATAACTTAAAATTTTTGCGTTTTTACCGACTACATATTTTCGGATATTTTTTAAACTTGCCGGATTTTTTTCTTCTAGAACTTGAAACGCCCTGTGGGGCAATATCAAGGAACGAGCAATCTCCGTTGCCCCGTCTTCGGCAGCCCTAGAGTCCAGCGTGTCTATGCGGTAAATCTCTCTTTGTGATGTACTGAACATGCCCGTTTTTTCTTGGAACGTGCTATCTGACACAAGACTTTCTACGCTCCACGACAGCGCCCAATCCAGACCCGGCTCACCCTTGGCGTCCGCCAGAACATCCCGAAGTGGGCCGCGTTGTTCGGTAAATTTATGGCTATACATGGGCCCGATATTAAAACGGCGCAAAAACTTTGGATGCAGATCATCGAAATCTCTATCGAACCCGCGCGCTATGGTCAAAAGTTTTAGAGACGACATGGACTGCGCCATGAGGTGGCTTTGCACACGTGGCCAGCGGCGTTCATCTCGCGGCAATGCTTTGCGTCCCGTATCTTCTAGCTCCATCATATAAATGGCAGGCACATTTGTTTGACTGTCATATATCGCCCAGTGGATAAGATAGCTGCGCTCATCGCGATTTTTCTTACCGCTTATCCAAATGCCTTGCGGGTCATTACCCGGCAAAAACAAATCTCTTTTGTTTAGATATTCATAATAAATTCTCTGGGAGAGAGCATATTGTAATTTGGTCGGTGTGGATTGTTCCGTTAAAATATGATTGACCATATCTTGCTTGAGACGTTTTTGACTTGGCAGAGATTTTAAGTGTTTCTCAGCTTGGGAGATATCCGCCGCCATATGCAAAACTTCGCCGTAAATAGGAAATCCGCTATCTGTTTTGTCTATACTCAACAAATTACCATTATGGTCACCTATCCTATTGGCCATAAGAAATTTATACGACAAAGCCGTAAATGTATAAGACAGGCCGAGCAGATAGGTCAGCAAAATTTTCGCTTCGGCCGTGGTGACCAGCCCTTGTTTTTTCGACAGTATTGTGACCTGCTTTAGATGGGTGATAATACGTTCAAACTTACCGAAATACCGTCTGGTCGCTTGTGCGTCCTCTAGAACTTTGTGGTCATAGGACAGTATTTTTGAGGCAGACATTTGTCCCGCTTTATAGTCAGGTTTTGACTTAAGTTTAAGCTTAGGCGTAGGTTTGGCTTCAGGTTGAGCTTTGGACTTGCCCTTTTTGCTTTTAGAATGAGGTTTCGTCACGAATATTCCCTAAACGCTTTCACCTTCGCCCGCACCCTCACCACTACCAAGTTCATCTCGGCCATAAGCATTGGCGTCGTGCATTTCGATAATTTTTTCAAACCGTCTGGCAAACCGTTCGTCTGCCTTGGCTTTTTCTTCCAAAACTTTTCTGGCGTAAACCATGTGGTCTTCGTGACTTTCCATCATTTCGGCCATACGAGAATTTGTTGCCACACCAATAGCAGACATAGCTGCTTGGGCTTCTTGATCGGTTTCCACACCGATTTCATTGATA
>JAJFFM010000229.1 GCA_021776675.1 Robiginitomaculum sp. | reverse complement strand
GCTGACGGACTGCGTTCTGAAATTCGTTCCGTGCTATGGCTCGAAAATGACGCAATCCGTGGTGATCATTTTTATAAAGGCGGTTCGCTCTCCTCCATGCCGCAAGTGCGTATAGAGGCCGGGTGGTGGGAGAAAGACTGTGCTGCTAGCGTTTATGTTGTCATAGCCGTAAATCCGTTTCAGGGCGGCAACGCGCCAAATTACGATAAGCTTCGCGGCAATCTCGCACAGCTTTCCAAGCTGGTTCAGGATATAGGCATAGATATTCGGGATACAAAACATGTGGGGTCAGCAAAACAGGGGAAATGTTCTCATGCTCAATAAAATTATAACCATAGGTTTGGTACTTGGCCTTATCGTGGGTCTCGGGGCGGCCATGACCGGAAATCCTTTATTACATGCTATTGCCCGCGAGTCTGCGCCGCTTGGCAAGATATTTATAAACGCCATAAAAATGATCGTTATTCCCTTGGTGGTTTCCGTTATTTTTGCCAGTGTGGCGCGCCTTGGTGATCCAAGAAAGCTCGGTAAAATCGGCGGAATGACGCTCGCATTTTACTGGATATCCCTCGTTCCTGCGATTGTGATTGGTATGGGCGTCATGAAGTTGGGGCTTCGCTTCGCACCTGAAATAGAAATGCCTGCTGCCCAAGCGACCACATTGCCAAAATTGCAGAGTATTACGGATTTTATCGTTAGCTTGGTGCCGCCAAATCCGTTTGCGGCAGCATCGAACGGCGCGATTCTGCCACTCATTGTCTTTACGGCTTTGCTCGCAGCAGCGGCAGGTACATTACCTCGCGCGCGCCGTGAGAGAATGATTACAGGTGCAGAGGATATCTCTGCTGCCCTGATCAAACTTGTCTGGTGGATACTCTATACCGCCCCCATCGGTATCTTCGGCCTCATCGCCCCTGCTACCGCACTGTTGGGTTGGGGGCTTTTACAAAGCCTCGCCGTCTTCATTGCGAGCGTTTTTGTCGGCTTAGTTATTCTTGTAGGCTGTGTCTTTTTACCGCTCTTGTTCTTTATTGCTAAAGTTCGCCCATCTCAATTTTTCAAAGGGACTATGTGTGCCGCATCAGTTGCGTTTTCAACCACGAGTACGGCTGCTGCAATCCCTGTGTCTTTGGAGGAAACGACAAAAAATCTTGGCGTATCTGATACCGTTGCAGATTTACTGATTCCTCTCGGCGCTTCGATGTACAGGCCGGGTAGCGCATTGTTTCAAGGGGCGGCTATCGTGTTTCTTGCACATTTATACGGTGTGCCTATACCCATTGCTACTGCTGGCGCCGTTATTCTAGCGACATTCTTGGTCTCACTTACCGTAGCACCTGTACCTTCATCTAGCATCGTCACAATGGCGCCAGCGTTAGATGCTATTGGCGTTCCTGTTGCGGGACTAGCTTTCATGCTCGGTATAGACCGTATTCCGGATATGATGCGTACAACCGTTAATGTTCTCGGACAAATATCAGCAGCGGTACTCATAAATACAAAAAACGAGGTTCCAAAGGAATTATCGAGTGATGATGATGCCCCTGCTGTGCTGTAAGAATAATGATGTTTGTGATATTCTAAGCTGGACTCAGTGACTTTATCTACTGTTAGCCGTTATTGTATAGCATGATATAGTTGCTTGCTATTACCCTTAGAGTAATTTTTCTATGGATGTCTCGTGCTAAAGCGCGACCGGGCTAGCGTGAATGGAGCCTGCATTTCGCAAGAGCTTCGCTTGTCATCACCCATGATTATTAGAAATGGGCTTTGATCCTTCCCTCACTTCGTTCGGCTTACGCCTGCGCGGCTTCGCCTTACACGAAGCGCCGCTGCGCGTCGGCATTTCATTTTAGGTTTCCTCCTCGGGCGACGGGAGTGGGCGGACGGCCAGTCTTGCACCATCTCCTGAATGCTCGCTGCCTGATGGCCTCTTTGCCGCCCACCCCCGCCCCCTGCGGGGGGAATTGTTTTGCGTCTGATTGGCAGGTGCATTTTTGGGCAGGCAATGGAGACAAACCGATGGCCTTAACTGCTTTGCACCACCCAGACTCTGACCTTTCGCCCGTAGCTTTACTACCCATGCCAAAACTTAAAAAGTTTAGATGTAAAAAACGCACCGACCTTTATCAAGATGTTACGGGCACCGTCATTCGTGAACTAAACCGTGACAACTCCACCATTAAGAACCGCCTGTTTAAGCGGTGTGTCCTTGCCTGTTATTCAGCTTGGGTATGGGGTTATGCCTGAAATAGAGTGTCCTGAGCAAGAGGATGGGGCGGCATATGGTGACCATACTAGTGGCACCCCATTTAATGGAAAGTTGGCATTTCTGGTTTGGATACGGCTTTGGTTGCATTGGTTGTGTGGACATCAAGACGTGCCATTTGCCCCGCAGACTAGGCGCAGACTTAATCGACATAGGCGGCGCATGGAGCACAGGGTGATCCCGCCTGCGCGCAATCTTGCGCCTTATCATAAATTGCTTGCTACTACCTCTGATGGACGTCGGTTAAGCCCGACACAATTTCTGGAACGGTTGTGTAGGCTGTCCGTGTTTGGGCGGATTTGCTTATATCGGATGCGCCAATATGGTTCGGTCCTGCGCAGGCGAGCTTTGCTCGTCTGTTATGACCACGGATGGTGGCGTGAACCCATAAACCAAATGGGTCGTTTGCGCCACGGCTTCTGGCCCGTTTTTGTTTGGGATAATTGGTAATTGTGGCCGAACTGGTGCTGTAGGCTGACTTCATTTTAAAACTAAATCAACCTGCGTGCACGGGGCATATACCCCTGCGCGAAATCCAAAGAACAGCACACAAAACTGTGAACGGGCTTGTCTTGCAAGCTTCCCTTTAAAATTGCAGAAAACAGGTAGGAGGGGTTATTATGAAAACATTATTATCTATTGTCGCTATTGGATTTGGGATTGCTGTATTGGGAGCCAGTGAATTGCAGGTGCAAAAACCAGGTGACGAAGCTGAAAAAACAACAGGAAAGACACCAAGCGATATGTCAAGCATAGTGCCAAATGAAACGCCAGAGAAAATGCCGAATAAGATGCCAAATATAATGAATGGTGACGAGTTAGGGAAAATAATTGCTAAAATTGATGAGGAATCAACGCGCGACGGGAATTCTGTGTCCTTCAAAGTAAAAGACCGTGATGTGTATTTGGTGTTTGACGAGAACGCAGACCGTATGCGGATTATGACACCGATTGCACAAGTGGGCATTGTACCAGACGAGATTTACAAACGCATGCTGCAAGCCAATTACGATGCTGTGCTCGACCCGCGTTATGCTATTGCCAATGATTTGATCTGGGCAGTATTTATTCATCCGCTTTCGACTTTGACCGAAGAAGATTTCGTCTCTAGCATTGTGCAAACCGTGACCGCAGCAGCGACATTCGGTTCGTCCTATTCCTCCGGCGCATTTGTGTACGGGGGCGGGGACAGCAATACGCTGCACGAAGAATTACTCAAGGAATTAGAAGAGGCAATTGGTCAGAAAGGCAAAGGTATCTAGGGGGTAGTTTATACGACTTTCTTTAGGAACGCGCTGACCAGAACGATGTGTTGGCCGCTGACCTTGCCTTCTATGTGTTCGGGGTTGTCGGTCAGGTGGATATTACGCACCACAGTGCCGCGTTTGGCCGTAAAGCCTGCGCCTTTGACTTGCAGGTCTTTGATGAGGGTGATAGTGTCGCCTTCGGCTAGCTCCGTACCATTACTATCGCGGGTTGGAATACGGTTAAGGTCGTCGTTTTCTTCGGGCAGTCCTGCGCTCGCCCAAGCGGTCAAACTCTCATCCAGATACATCATGTCCAATAAATCCTGCGCCCAACTTTCGGCCGATAACCGCGTCAACATCCGCCAGGCCAAAACTTGAACTGCGGGTACTTGGCTCCACATGCTTGTACTGAGACATTGCCAGTGCCCAGATGAGGGATTTGAATTTGGGTGTCCGTCTATTAGCGTAACACAAGTCGCACATAAAATGGTGCTAATGTCCGAAGGCACTCCATCACCATTATAGTCTTCTGGCCCGACTTCATAAACGCTAAGGGCATCAGATGCCGCGCATAACTCGCAAGCATTTCCGGCGCGTTCTAACAGGATTGGGTCTATTGTGTTGATTGTCATAATATCTCGCAGTTTGTAAATTTACGACCTTCTAAAGCGCAGGGTAATTATTACAATGGGGATTTTATTTTGCTCGTGTCAAAACAAACATTTTAAGCTCGGGCCAATTATTTTAAGCACATACCCTAAGCTCTGGGATGAGCGCCCGCATAGATTTTCATCAGACTGCTGGCATCTACATCCGCATAAATTTGCGTACTGGACAAGCTGGCATGGCCAAGTAGTTCCTGAATGGTACGAAGATCACCGCCGCCCGCTAACAAATGCGTTGCAAATGAATGACGTAAGGCGTGGGGTGTCATGCTTTCGGGCAGACCAAGAGCACCGCGTAAAACTTCGATGGTTTTTTGTATGGTTCTTGGGCCGAGAGGCCCGCCGCGCACACCGCGAAACAAGGCATCTGATCCCTTCAAAATAAAAGGGCAAAGCTGGCTGTAATTTTCTATGGCCTGACCAATTATTGGCAATAATGGTACAAGCCTGGCTTTATTGCCTTTACCGGTGATTTGTATGCTGTCAGTAAGAGGAAGGTCGCAAACCCGCACGGATAAGGCTTCGGATATGCGCAATCCCGCGCCGTACATCAGCAATATCACAGACATATCCCGCGCTGCAATCCATGGCCTCGGGTCTATGGTACCAGCGGTATTGATCAAGTCTTGACTTGCCTGAACGCTGATAGGTTTGGGTAAAGGTTTGCTGACTTTGGGGCCATTGATTAAATCTATTGCATCATTTTTAAGGTTCCAATTGCGCTCAATATAGCGGAAAAACATCCGTAAAGATGATAGGTTTCGGGCGAGGGAACTGGCGGACAACCCATTTATACCACGTTTTCTGTGCGCAAGGTAACTGCGAAAATCACGGATGTTAATGGCTGCGAGATCGCCTAGCTTTATGGGGCGCCCTAAATGTTGGGTGATGAAACCTAAAAAAGCCGAGATATCGCGCTGATAAGCTTCTACAGTTTTATCGGCTAGTCTGCGTTCTCCTTGTAGGTGAGCGCAAAACTGTGCCAACACATTATCAGGGGGCATATTTTTAGGGTCTAATGGCTTTGGACATGAGTTTAGTTCTGATGACATGATGGAAAAATAACCTGTTTACGGTTAAGAAATCATGAGGAGGAATGTCAAGGACAAGCATGTTTCATTCGAATTATTTTGCATTTTTAATGGGGGACCCCTCTGGTTTTTTAACTCGTTCGCAAATAGGTTGTCAGAATGGACCAATTGATTCGCGAAATTGAAGAGGAAGACATGGGTGCGCCAGCTTCTGGCATTGTTCGTAATGCTTGGTGGTTATGGTTCTTTGCGGTGCTTGCTATTGGCGCGACACTGTTGGCTTCGTGGCAAGGTAAAGAACTTGGTTGGCCCGCATTTATTTTATTAGCGGGGATTTCCGTTGTTTCTATGCTGTCAATCTTGGCAATATTTTTTAACCGTCAGACTGGTTTTAGTGATGATTTAGTAAATGCGGACGGGCAGAGTTTGCTCGCATCCTTTAAAGCGCAACCTATCCCCAGTCTAATTGTTATTGGGGTGAAACCGGCAATAGCAAATACTGCCTATTTGGACTTGGCGCGGGAACTCGGTATTGATGCCACTGCTGATGCACCGCCGTCGGTTGAGAGACTATTTGCTAAGCAGGAGAAGGCGGCTTCTGCGGCTATCTACCGTCTGCATCATACGAATAATGGCAACAATATCGGCGAAGAAACTATCCGAACACTTAGCGCGGACGGGGAATACCGTTCGTATAAAGTTAGGGTTACTGCCATAGAAAACGGGCAGCTCTGGCAAATTAACTCTGATTATTCTGAGGGAAACGTCGATGCTACAATATTGTCCCAAGCCCCAATTGGGTTGTTTTCTGTGTCTGCTGACGGTGCCGTTCTGATAATAAACGAAGTCCTACAAGGCTGGATTGGTTATGACGGTGAAACTGCGCCGAGGCACATGAAAGAATTTATCGAAAGCCCCGGTGCTTTGCTCGACAGTCCGCCAACACCCGGTCGCACAGTGCGCAGCGATACGCGCTTGTTGGCACAAAAAGGCGTGGTCTCGCCTGTTGTCTTGGAGGGCAGTTGGCACCAAATGGATTCCGGTGATGTCTATGCCAGTGTTGCTGTTTATGGTCATTCTGGTCTTGGTGCGTCCTCTGCTACTCCTCCTGATGCCGGTGATAATGAAGTAGCTCTTGAACGGATAGAGGCGAAGCAAGGGGTTAAGCTAGCAAGGGAATTATCTGAGCAACTAAGTGAGGGGCATACGGGCTTGGAAAATGCGCCCTTTGGTGTTGTTACGCTCGACAGCACGGATTTAAACACCGCCAAAGTCTTACATGCCAACGAATCCATGCGAAAAATGCTGGAGCGTGACATCGGTCAGGGAACAAGTTTCAAGTCCTTGTTCATAGACAATGAAGCTGCCAATACATTTATATCAGGCGGTATTAATCTGGAGGGCGGTCCTGTAGATGTTAGTTTGGACGGTAAACAAGCGCGCCCAGTTGATGTGTATTTTTCCACTCCGAATACGGAAGGCTGCGCAGTTTATATCATCGACGTTACCAGCCGTAAATTACTAGAAGACGAATTGGGCCAATCACAAAAGATGCAAGCCATTGGCCAATTGGCCGGCGGTGTTGCCCATGATTTTAATAATTTACTTACGGCAATTCGCCTGAACACGGACGAGCTATTGGGGCGTCATCCAATTGGCGATCCTTCATATCCAGAACTGCAAAAGATTAACCAGACGGTTTCGCGGGCTACCGGATTGGTACGCAAGCTATTAGCATTTTCTCGTAAACAAACTTTACGCAGCGTTGTACTCGACGCAACAAATTTGCTATCTGATCTTACCCATTTATTACAAGACGTTCTGGTTGAGCGGGTGGAATTAAAAGTCGTTCATGGCCGTGGGCTAATGCCAATTCAGGCTGACAAAGGTCAGCTCGAAACCGTATTAATGAATTTATGTGTGAATGCTCGCGATGCTATGTTAGAGAAAACCGGTGGTACGATTACTCTGAAATCTTCGAAAACGACCGACCAAGAACTCATAGACCAGGGTATTAAGCTGCGTAATCAGGGTAGCTATGTTCGTTTCGATGTCTCTGATACGGGCACAGGGATGGACGCGGAAACCCAGAAGAAAATCTTTGAACCGTTCTTTACCACCAAAGCGCAAGGCAAGGGTACGGGATTGGGGCTGGCAACGGTTTACGGCATTGTCCAACAATCCGGAGGGCACTTACGTGTGCACAGTGAGCTTGGGATCGGGACGACATTTAGCGTTTATATACCGACGGCAACGGGCGATGTAAAAATAGCCAAGACGGAGAAACCACAAATAGTCTCTGCACGATTAAAGCCTTCAGATTTGGCAGGTCAGGGCAATATCCTGTTCGTTGAAGATGAAGCGGCTGTGCGTGTTATTGCCGCCAAGACCCTACGTAAACGTGGTTATACGGTTATAGAAGCTGGCGATGGGGTCGAGGCTTATGACATACTGGAATCAGGTGAGCACAAATTTGATCTGATGATTTCCGATGTGGTCATGCCGGGTATGGACGGACCGACATTGTTGAAAAAGGGACGGGCATTGCTCGGAGACGCGGTAATTGTCTTTATTTCAGGCTATGCCGAAGAAGAGTTTTCAGAACTTCTGGCCGAAGAACCGGATGTGACATTCCTGCCCAAACCTTTCACCCTGATCCAATTAGCAGAGAAAGTAAAAACCGTATTACCTGATCCGGAGTAGGGACGGTAAATCAACTTTTTCTTCAAACTAGGTATTATTCATCTAAAGTCTCTACGACGAAATTGTTGTTGGTAAATACACAAATATCCGCTGCTATCTCCATGGCTTTGCGGGCGAGTTTTTCTGCGTCTTTTTCGTAACCGTCAAGGGCGCGAGCTGCGGCCAGAGCGTAATTGCCGCCTGAACCAATTGCTGTGATACCACCGCCGTCTTTACCTATATCCGGTTCAACCACATCGCCGTTTCCCGTCAGCACGAATGTTTCTTTCTTGTCGGCGACAATCATCATGGCTTGCAATTGCCGCAAGACTTTGTCGGTACGCCAGTCTTTAGCAAGCTCAACACAGGCTCTTGCGAGCTGAGTAGGGTATTGTTCCAGCTTAACTTCCAGACGTTCCATGAGCGCGAATGCATCCGCAGTTGCACCTGCAAATCCAATAATAACTTTGCCGTCTATGATGCGGCGGACTTTTCGTGCCGCAGACTTCATCACCGTATTACCAGCCGAAACCTGTCCGTCGCCTATAACGACTACTTTGCCGCCTTTACGCACTGTTAAAATAGTCGTCCCGCGCCATTTACTGGCATCTGCATAATCATGGTTCATAGTAATCTCCTTTGTTGAAACATGGGAATTTAAGCCGAAGTAGTCAAGCTGCGGTAATTGGTCATTTAACTTTTATCCGAGCCGCGCTATAGGCAGGTCATGATAAAACGAAATAGACAAGAATCAGTCCCTTCACCTGCGAAATCCGCTAAAATTTTGGCGAGACGGGAATATGTTGGCCCGGCATTCCTTAGTGGTGCTTTCAGGCCATTCTTTTTAGGGGCAAGCGTATGGGCTGTGGTCAGTATTGCATATTGGCTTGTGCAGTATAATGGCTGGATGGTTGCACCAGACAGTATATTAGGCCGAGATTGGCACATTCACGAGATGATCTTTGGCTTTGCTGGTGCTGCACTAGCCGGGTTTATCCTAACGGCAGTGCCAAATTGGACGGGACGTTTACCTGTGCGCGGTTGGCCGCTCGGTGGTTTGGCTTCGTTGTGGCTGCTTGGACGGTTGGTTATGCTTTCTGGCATGCCAATATTGATGCTGCTGGATGTGGTGTTTTTGTTTGTACTTACGGGCGTTGTCGCACGGGAGATTATTGGCGGGCGTAATAAACGTAACTTGGTGGTTGCTGGTATGATTGCCTTGATGGCTACGGCTAATCTCCTGACTCATTTGGAACGGTTGGAAGTATTCAATATGGACGGTCATAGTTGGCGCTTTGCATTGGCGGTATTGCTCAGTTTACTGAGTTTAATCGGGGGTAGGGTGACCCCGAGCTTTACCCGAAATGTATTGGCGAAGCAAAATGTCGCAGATATGGACGGCAAAGCTATGCAATCTAAAATGCCCGCTAAACCCGGAGGGAATATCGACAAAGCTGTGATGTTGTTCTCTGCTATTGCCTTGCTGGTGTGGGTGTTTTTACCTGAATTTCAAGTGACAGGAATCTTGTTGTGTTTGGCAGGATTGGGACAAGCATTTCGGCTGTATCGTTGGCAAGGTTTGCAGGTTTTAAACCAATCTATTATCATTGTTTTACACATTGCTTATGCATGGTTAGCACTAGGTCTTGGCCTGTTGGGATTGTCTATATTATGGGACGGGTTATTAGCCGCAGACGCTATCCACGGACTTACCATTGGGTCTGCGGGCATCATGATTGCCGCTATGATGAGTAGGGCTAGCTTTGGCCATTCTGGTTTGCCTATGAAAGCCGGTTGGGCATTAAGCAGCGTTTATATTTTAGTTGGTGCAGCCGTATTGTTAAGGTTGGCTGCTGCATTTATGTCTGCGCAAATGATGGTTAATCTTGCGGGGTTCACTTGGATTATCGCATTCACTTTATTTGTAATCGTCTTCATGCCGCTATATTTTAAGAGGCGGCGCTAATCACTAATTGCGCTATTATTCAGATTGTTTACATTAGTAAAAACGGAGGACATTATGAGCAATACTATGCACGGCGTCATGGGCGTTAGCGACGGGTTTACCATTGTTGATCCAACCAAAATAGATCGCCTTAAAGGCAAAGTTTCTGATATAGAATGGCAGTTACGGGTGGAACTCGCAGCACTGTATAGGCTGTGTGCGCTCTATGGTTGGACGGATTTGGTATTTACGCATATTTCTGCCAAACTCCCAGACGAAGCCAACGAAAACGGGGAAATGGAAGAGCGGTTTCTGATAAATCCATATGGAGTCTTATTCGATGAGATGACAGCTTCGTCTTTAGTCAAAATTGACCTTGAAGGTAATATTATTGGAGACAGTCCGTATTTCATCAATCCGGCCGGCTTTACCATTCATTCCGCCGTTCATGCTGCCCGCAAAGACGCTGGCTGTGTTATGCATGTACATACTCCTTACGGGGTTGCGGTATCGGTTCAGAAAAAAGGTCTGCGTAAATACACCCAATTCTCCATGGTTGTGCATGACGACCTTGCCTATCATGATTATGAGGGTATTGCCTTGGACCACGATGAGCGTGAACGTATCGTTGCTGATATGGGTACGAAGAACTTCCTGATGCTCCGTAATCACGGTACATTGGTTGTTGGAAGTAATTGCGCCTTAGCTTTTTTGCGGATGTATTTCCTCGAACAGGCTTGTAAAACTCAAATCCTAGCCCAAGCGGCAGGAAATAAAAACTTGCATAATTGTAGTGATGAAATATCCGCTCACGTCCATGCTCAAGGTGCTGGCGCATTCATGCCTGGTATGGGAGATAACTTGGTCTGGCCAGGGCTTATGCGCAGGTTAGCCAAGAGCTATGCGGGATGGGAATATTAGATAAGATCTATAACTGTACATGTATTGTGATTGTCGGTTTTGTGAGCCCATGAATTCCCCTCTTTAAAAACCTGCATAATTTACATAACCATGTTATTCTAAATAAAGAACGTTTTCAGCGCGGGTAAATGCTATTTTTCTCGTAATTTTTTGACATTATTTTCCCAATTTTGGCCGTCAAAACCTTCTGAGGTGATCGTATCAAAGCCGGATTTTTCAACGCAACGAAAATTTACGCTAATCCCTTCAGGGTGAGAGCGTGGTTTGTAAAACGGTTTAACGCCACAGGTTTTGCAAAATGTATGTTTGGCAGTGTGGGTATTAAAAGTGTAGGTGGTTAGATTATCTTCGCCTGTGAGCAGACGAAAGTCCTCGGCTTTGACTATGAGATGTAAATACCCTGTCATGTCACAAATAGAACAATTACAAGCCGTAAGCTTCGCTTCGCTAGGCGCACTTACTTCAAACGCAACTGCCTGACAGTGGCAATGACCTTTATGCCAAATTTTTGTTTTGGTTTTCATAAATGCTCAATAATAAAGCAAGTATAGAAGTCAAACTAAATTACATTGCTATTTAGATCATACTGAACCACCCTGGATTTGCCGGAGGCTCCTAATCTATAGTAAAAGGAGCCATTATAAGCAATGCGAGAAACAAATTTTCACTTGAAGTGCGCGCGCGAGCCGTAAGGATGGTGCTAGAGAACGAGAGCAATTATTCATCCCGCTGGGCGGCTATCACATCCATATCGGCCAAGATTGGATGTGTACCACAAACATTAAGCAGTTGGGTCAAACGCCGCGAAGTCGATAGCGGCTCGCGGGCTGGTGTTCCGACCGATGTGGCTGATAAGATGAAGGCACTGAAACGTGAGAACCGCGAGCTGCGCCAAGCCAATGAGATACTACGCAAAGCGTCCGCGTATTTTGCCCCTTTTTATGTTTCTGGCAGGAGCTTGACCGCCCGTTCAAACGATGACAAAATTTATTGATGATCATTGCAATGATTACGGGGTCGAGCCAATCTGTAAAATCTTACCGATT
>JAJFFM010000228.1 GCA_021776675.1 Robiginitomaculum sp. | reverse complement strand
TGTATCCGGTGTCATATCAGGCGAAGTATTGAGCCTGAATATTGCCGTTGAAGATACAGGTATCGGCATTCCCGATGATAAGCTTAATTTAGTCTTTGAAAAGTTTACACAAGCAGAAACCTCTACAACCCGCGAATATGGGGGTACGGGCCTCGGGCTAGCTATTAGTAAAAGTTTGATTGATATAATGGGTGGGGAGATAAGTGTGCGCTCACAACTTGGTAAAGGCTCCGTATTTTCATTCCAGATAAAACTACCAATAGCTGGCGCATTATTAAGTCCACAAATAGATAATTTTCATTCTGGGATATCCACTTACGGAACTTAGCCGTAGATATATCATCCGTATAACAGACTTAAATCTATTTCGATTTACATGAAGACGGCTTCTCCAAGGAAGCAATGAACGTATTTCCGTTATTAAATATCCTAATTCTCGACACAGCAAGATAAATTTGTGCTATATGCACTGACGTTACCTGACGTCAAAGTTGTTATTTAATCTTTTTTAAATCGTTGTCGTGTAATAAATTCCTAACAAAAGGAGGATGGAACGGAAGAGGCAGTGTTGTAGTTGTAATGCTTGTAGGCTTTATATGAAACACAAATGTCGTGATGGTGGTCTGGATTATCTTTAAAAATTTATTGGAGAATACCTATATTTTCCAAATGAGTATTTAAAAAGTAGTTGACTGCGTTTGGGAAGAAAACCGTTCAATTATGATTTAGTACTCTGAATAAAATTATGAAGTAGTCGTTATGAGTATTTTTAACAGATTAAAAATCACAATAAAGTTAACAGTTATGATTGTGGCGTCGTTGTTTTTTCTGGTGTCGGTTACAGCGTTATTAGGCTTTAAAGGTGCTAAGAAAGCCTTGACCGAGGAGGCTAATAATAAGCTCGAAGCCATATTGGTAAGCCGGTCCCATGGCCTAGAACACTTCATGCTTGATATTAAAAAAGATTTGAAGACACAGGCTGTAAACCCAACTGTGCGGCGCGCACTCGCTGATTTTTCACAAGCTTGGCAAGACATTTCGTTTGAACCCCGTAGTTATTTGCAGCAGCTTTACATTACGCAAAATCCATACCCGGGGGGTAGCAAGGAAAATTATGATGCTGCGCCCGACGACTCATCCTACACCACTCACCATGCTGCATACCATCCTTATTTCCGTACAATGCTTAGAGAACACGGTTATCATGATATATTCCTTTTTGATCTCAAGGGGAACCTCATTTACACCACATTCAAAGAACTGGATTACGCGACGAATGTTGTACAAGGCGAATATGCGCAAACCGATATTGGCAATGCTTATCGAGCGGCGCGTCAAAATGCTAATGGTGAGCCAGTTTTCTTTGACTATAAAAGCTATGCACCAAGCCATGGTTCGCCAGCGAGTTTTATGTCCATAATGGTCAAAGATGATGAAGGCAATCCAATTGGTGTCATTGCTTATCAACTGCCGACGGATCGATTAAACGCGCTTATGCTCCAAAAGGCTGGTATGGGCAAGACAGGTGAGGCTTATATAGTCGGTGATGATTATTTGATGCGTTCAAACTCGCGTTTTTCAAAAGGAAAGACTATTTTATCCCGAAAGATAGAAACTTACCCAATTAAAGAAGCATTTTTGAACAAAAGCGGTGTTGTGAAAATGAAAGATGACCGCGGTATTGATACAATTGTGGCGTACAATTCTATTGATTTTATGGGTACAAAATGGGCAGTTATTGTTCAACAGGATGAGGCTGAATTATTTGCCTCGATTGAATACTTAAAAGAACAATTTGCCTTAGGGTTTTTGATCTCGGCATCGTTTTTGGTTGTTTTTGGCATTCTATTCGGGCGTAGTATCTCAGTGCCGATAACCCACCTTAATAAATCAATGCTCAAAATTGCCAAAGGTAACACCAAGTCAGATATCCCTTACGGAAAACGCGGCGATGAAATTGGTGAGATGTCGAAATCTTTAGCCCAATTTAGAGATGACCTAGAGAGGGCGGACAAAGCACGACAAATTTTCAAACATATTGTGGAAAATATACCTGCCGGTATTGTTATTTTTGACAAAAATGACAGATTTGTTCTTTGCAACAAAACTTTTCTTAATTATGCCCCCAATATAACGGCAATGCTAAAACCAGGAATGCCGCTACGTGATTTTGCGGCTTGTTTCTATGACGCACAAACGGGTGTGACGACTGACGATCCAGAAATGGATGCGCTGCACATATCAGATAAGGATGCATGGATAGATAAAAGAGTAGCATGGTATAAGGACACCCGGCAAACGGAACGTCAGTCTAGTACTGGGTGGGTAAGAATTGTCAATAAACGTCTAGACGACGGTACATTCATTGGAATGCGGTTTGATATTACAGAGATGAAAGACCGTGAAATTGAACTTAAGCAAGCACAAAAAGAAGCGGAATCCTCTAACTTAGCTAAGTCAGAGTTTTTAGCAAATATGAGCCACGAGCTACGTACTCCGATGAACGGCATTCTGGGAATAGCTGACCTTTTAACTGCGTGTGATTTAGAAGTGGAAGAAAAAAACTTCGCTGAAATTATCCTTAAATCCAGCAATGCTTTGTTAACGATCATAAATGACATTTTAGAATTTTCAAAGATTGAGGCCAATCAAATTAACCTTGAACGGGAGCCCTTTTCATTACGAGAAGCATTTGAAGATGTGATGGGTTTGGTTTCTACGAAAGCCGCAGAGAAAGATATAGAGTTACTCTTAAGTATCGATCATAATTTACCAACCTCTTATTTGGGAGATGCGGGACGCATAAGGCAAATTTTAACAAATTTAGTGGGCAATGCCATAAAATT
>JAJFFM010000227.1 GCA_021776675.1 Robiginitomaculum sp. | reverse complement strand
AATATTAAAATATATATTCTAGTATGACCTCCAATAAAACAGCCTTAGCGACCGAGGGCTTTTCCTTTTCATATATTCTGCTTGTTTATCCGCGTTTACGAACGATTTGATATCCTGTTCTAAATAGGTATTTAATCGGAGCGGAGAAAATATGCACAAGTCTTGTGAACGGGAAAATCAAGAAGATCGTCAGCCCGAGCAAAATATGCGCTTTAAATATCCAGTGTTCATGGAGAAGGTCAGCTGCCACGTCTGGTCTGAAGGTGAGAATGCCTTGCGCCCAATGGGATAGAGCAATCATAGATGTTGCGCCCTCAATATGTTTGGCGGATTCAGGAATGGTCAACAGCCCGAGTATCAGCTGTAAGAACAATAACAATAAAATCGCTAAATCCATAAATCGTGTAGTTGAACGCACCCGGTCATTACCAAGTCTACGCCAGATCAGAATAACCATGCCAAAGAATGTCATGGTGCCGAAAATACCGCCGGCAGTCATAGCGAGGATTTGTTTTTGCTCGACCGTGATAAAATGTTCATACATCCAGTGCGGGGTTAAAAGCCCGACAAGATGCCCGAAGAATAACAAGATAATCCCCACATG
This sequence comes from Robiginitomaculum sp., assembly GCA_021776675.1. Classification (GTDB taxonomy): domain Bacteria; phylum Pseudomonadota; class Alphaproteobacteria; order Caulobacterales; family Maricaulaceae; genus Robiginitomaculum_A. The sequence continues at coordinate 12,620 of JAJFFM010000227.1, read as the reverse complement.
GAACAAATTACTGCCGAGGCGGAAATGTTTTTTGCTCATGATTTGTGAACTATCCGCTTTCCATGAATATGGGTCGCGGTCATAACGCAGTATAGATCCGAAGATCATGCTGCCTATGGCGATATAGGGAAATGCGCCAAACAAAAATGTATGTAAAAAGCCAGTCATGAATTTGCTCCTAAATGATCATCTTTTTGGCCTAAATGATCGTCTTTTTGGGATGGTACGAGCGGCATTGGGCTACAACCACCAGTCCCACAATCTTCTGTGCCAAATGCTTCAGGTTCTTGCCATTCTTTGTCCAGTTCATCCAGAGTTTGGATGTTGGGCAGAGCAGCATCCGCCGCTTTCTCAATTTCTGCTGCGTTAAGCTTGGCACCCGACAGCTCGACAATAGCTGCGAAAACGTGGGTGTAACCGCTTTTCTTGCGTTTTAGTTTCTCACCGATTGTGGCGATAACAGGAGCGGCTTGTGCCAAAGTTTCCAGACCTTCTTCCGGTTCACAAATGGAGATAAATTCCAAAAATACCGGTAGATAATCCGGCAGTTCGCCGACACCGACAATCAAGCCTTTTTCGGCGTAACGGTCAGATAAATCCAACATAGCTTGACCACGAAAGCGGCTCTCGCCGTGAACATGTTCAAACAAATGCAGACAGTGCGCTCGACCTCTGTCGAAGATTTCAACATAGCTTTCTTGGGCTTGCATTAAATCTGTACTTCCAAATTCATCCAAAAAATTGGACATTTTTTTCAAAGTTTTCTTTTTCAAAAACCCATCCTGGACAAGTACGTCTTTCAACTCATCCGTCTGTGCTAATAGCTCAGCTTTCGGATAGGTCAGCAGCCTTGATAATACGCGTAAACTTCTCATGAGTTGTCTCCCGAAGTATTCCAACCATCACCTTTGGTTTGGGCGTGCAGGGCATTACCGTTCATGGTATTGGGGTGGGTTTGCGAGCCAAACAAGTTGGAGCGCTTAATCTCACCGCCGTCACAACCGGTACCAAAACTAAATCCACAAGCAGCGCGGGTTGAGAATGCTAGTTCATGGTCAAACGGACCATCGCCAGCATATTCTTTGTGGTTTGTCGGAATAACGAAACGGTCTTCATGATTAGCAATCGCCATCATTTGGTACATGTCGTCCATCTCGTACTCAGTCATACCGACCAAGTCTAAAATGTCCTTATCCGTAACGCCATCAACAGTTTTACCGCGCATATAGGCCCGCATGGCGAGCATACGTTCAAGTGCAGATGTAACAGGTGCTTCATCGCCAGCTGTTAGCAGATTGGCCAAGTATTTTACAGGAATACGCAGGCTGTCCACATCCGGCAACATACCGTTTGAGCCTTCTTTGCTGTCCATCAAGCCGTTCTCGTGAGCGGCCGAAATAGGTGATAATGGCGGTACATACCAAACCATTGGTAAGGTTCTGTATTCAGGATGTAGTGGAAATGCAATTTTCCAGTCCATCGCCATTTGGTAGACGGGAGATTTTTTTGCAGCTTCCAACCAGCTATCCGGGACACCATCTTTGCGCGCCTGAGCAATAACTTCAGGGTCATGTGGGTCCAAAAACAAGTCAAGTTGTGACTGGTACAAATCTTTTTCGTCTTCAACACTGGCCGCTTCTTTGATCTTGTCGCTATCATAAAGCATAACACCCAGATAACGGATACGGCCAACACATGTTTCAGAACATACGGTCGGTTCACCGGCTTCAATACGCGGATAACAGAATGTACATTTTTCCGACTTGCCGGACTGCCAGTTAAAGTAAATTTTCTTGTACGGACAACCGGACACACACATGCGCCAACCGCGACATTTGTCTTGGTCAATAAGAACAATACCGTCTTCTTCGCGTTTGTAGATCGCGCCAGATGGACACGACGCTACACAAGACGGGTTCAAGCAATGCTCACAAAGCCTCGGCAAATACATCATGAATGTATTTTCAAATTCACCGTACATTTGTTCTTGCATGCCTTGGAAGTTATAATCAGAGCGGCGTTTCTCAAATTCACCGCCGAGGATTTCTTCCCAGTTCACGCCCCAATCGGGCTTGTCTTTATACTTACCGGTAATAACGGATTTCATCCGCGCGGTCGGTACGGTCGCACTTTCCTTCGAGGTTTTCAGATGATCATATTCATAGGTATATGGGTCATAATAATCATCAATTTCAGGCAGGTTAGGGTTGGCAAAAATTTGCGTCAGCAAACCTATTTTGCTACCAGCTTTGGGCTGTAACTTACCAGACTTTGTCCGCGTCCAGCCACCTTTCCACTCTTCTTGATCTTCCCAATTTTTAGGATAACCAAGACCGGGTTTAGTCTCAACATTGTTAAACCAAGCATATTCAACGCCGCCCCTAGAGGTCCATACGTTCTTACATGTGATTGAGCATGTGTGACAGCCAATGCATTTATCAAGGTTAAGCACCATACCTATTTGTGCGCGAATAGTCATTTCACATCTCCTTGGGCAGCAGCCCCTTTTACCCATTCAATGTTAATTGGTTGGCCTTCGACATAGTCTTCTTCCATCCAATCCAACTTTTCTGCTTTGCGAACGATAACGAATTCATCGCGGTTGGAACCAACCGTGCCGTAATAGTTAAAGCCCCAAGACAATTGTGCGTAACCACCAATCATATGGGTTGGTTTGACAACTGCTTTGGTCACAGAGTTATGAATGCCGCCGCGTTTACCCGTAATAGAGTTCCCCGGTGTGTTCATAGTTTTCTCTTGGGCGTGGTACATCATACTCATGCCTTCTGGGACACGCTGGGAGACAACTGCACGAGCCGAGATAGCACCATTGGTGTTATAGACTTCAATCCAATCATTGTCTTCCACATCAATTTTAGCTGCGTCGATTTCGGAAATCCAAATAATCGGCCCACCCCTGTTCATGGACAACAGTAAAAGGTTGTCGGAATAGGTCGAATGGATACCCCATTTTTGGTGCGGTGTAATCCAGTTCAGCGCAATCTGCTTGGCACTATCGCCTCGTGATTTAATGCTGTCATTAATCGTGCGTGTTGAAATTGGCGGTTTATAGACACAAAGCGTCTCGCCAAAATCGTTCATCCATTCATGGTCAATATAGAACTGTTGGCGACCCGTCAGAGTTCTCCAAGGGATAAGTTCGTGGACGTTGGTATAGCCCGCATTATAGCTGACATGCTCATCCTCAAGTCCAGACCATGTAGGTGAGGAGATGATTTTTCGTGGCTGTGCTTGCACATCACGGAAACGGATTTTTTCGTCTTCTTTTGGTTTGGCTAGATGTGTATGTTCGCGACCAGTAAATTCACCGAGCGCCGCCCAGGCTTTCACAGCAACTTGACCATTGGTTTCAGGGGCTAGACTTAGGAGCATTTCACATGCATCGATTGCCGTTTCCAATTTAGGCTGGCCTTTGGAGACACCTTCATCGCGCACGGTTTTATTTAACCCACGTAAAAGATCAATCTCGTCGCCAGTTTTCCAACCAATACCCTTACCACCATTGCCGAGCTTCTCGAGGAGGGGACCAACGGAGGTAAACATTTTATACAAGTTTGGATAATCGCGTTTGACCGGTACTAGGTTTGGCATAGACTTGCCCGGAACGGCTTCGCATTCACCTTTTTTCCAGTCTTTCACGCCGAGCGCTTGGCCTAGTTCATTCGGGGTATCGTGCAGTATCGGAACAGAAACCAAATCGTCTTCGACGCCTAAATGCCCAATGCAAAGTTCTGAGAACTTTTTAGCAAGACCTTTAAAGATATCCCAATCCGAACGGCTTTCCCAAGCAGGGTCAACTGCGCGGGATAACGGATGAATAAATGGATGCATATCAGAGGTATTGAGGTCATTTTTCTCATACCATGTAGCGGCAGGTAGAACGATGTCTGAATATACGGCCGTGGTTGACATACGGAAATCGAGCGTAATGACGAGGTCTAATTTACCTTCAACTGCATCATCATGCCATTTAACTTCGGTTGGTTTGTCCGCACCCATTTGTGCAATATCCGGGCTCATCAAAGAGTTAGATGCGCCCAATAAGTGTTTAAGCATATATTCGTGGCCTTTGCCGGATGAGCCCAAAATGTTGGAGCGCCAGACAAACAGGTTACGCGGATAATTGTTTTCGTGATCCGGGTCTTCGCAAGAAAATTCCAAATCTCCAGAAACAAGACGGTCAACAACATATTGTTTCACGTCTTTCTTACCAGCCTTAGCGGTAAAGCTTAGGGGGTTTTCTTTGAATTGTGGGGAAGATGGTAACCAACCCATGCGTTCAGAGCGAACATTGCAATCAATAAGAGAGAAATCATCCCATTTACCTTTGTCGGCCAGCGGAGACAGAATTTCACCCACACCAAGTTTCTCATAACGCCACTGGCTTGAGTGGTTATAGAAATACGAGGTCGAATTCATCTGACGCGGTGGACGTGTCCAGTCGGTCGCGAATGCCAATGGTATCCAGCCAGTTTGCGGACGCAATTTTTCCTGACCCACATAATGAGCCCAACCACCACCTGATTTACCGATGCAGCCGCACATGATTAGCAAGTTGATAATACCCCGGTAGATCATATCCATATGGTACCAGTGATTAATCGCTGCACCCAAAATCACCATGGAACGACCACGTGTTTTGTCAGCATTTTCGGCAAATTCACGAGCAACCTGAATAACTTTAGCACGGTCAACACCTGTAATGGCTTCCTGCCATGCAGGAGTGTACGGCACATCATCGTCGTAAGATGTGGCTACATTATCGCCGCCAAGACCACGGTCGATAGCGTAATTCGCCGCCATCAAATCATATACGGTCGCTACATAGGCTGTTTTCTTGCCTTTGAGCGTAACCTTACGCACAGGCACATTGCGGACTTGGATAGACTCGTGATCGGTATGGTCAAACAATTGTTGATCGTGTGGCTGGTTGCCAAAATATGGGAAGGCAACACCGAGGGCTTCGTCGCGCTCGTCAATACAGGATAGCTGCGCCCAGATGTCTTTGCCAGTTGCACGATCTTTGGCTTCTAGGTTCCACTTACCTTTTTCACCCCAGCGCGAGCCAACGGTACCATTTGGAGAAACCACGGACTTGGAATGTTCATCATAAACTACGGGGCACCATTCAGGGTTATCACCCTTCTTGATTTTAAGGTTTCCGGTAAAGTCAGACGCACGAAGTGTACGGCCCGGTTTGTAATAGCCGTCTTTTTCTTCCATCATCACCAACATCGGCATATCGGAATAGGTGCGGATATAATCTTCGAAATATTCTGACTTTTTCTCAAGGTGGAATTCTTTAAACACCACATGACCCATAGCCATAGCCATAGCGGCATCTGTACCTTGGCGCGGGTTGAGCCAAATATCGGTCAGTTTAGCAACTTCGGAATAATCCGGGGTCACAGAAACGGTCTTGGTGCCTTTATAGCGGGTTTCGGTAAAGAAATGCGCATCAGGCGTACGGGTTTGCGGCACGTTAGAGCCCCAAGCGATGATATAGCTGGAGTTAAACCAATCGGCACTTTCCGGCACGTCGGTTTGCTCACCCCAGACTTGCGGTGAGGACGGCGGTAGATCGCAATACCAGTCATAGAACGACAAACATGTGCCGCCCATTAAGGACATATAACGCGAACCAGCCGCGTAAGAGACCATAGACATGGCAGGAATTGGCGAGAAGCCGGCAACCCGGTCGGGGCCGTATTTCTTGACAGTATAGATATTGGCGGCGGCGATGATTTCGTTCATCTCTTCCCATTCACCGCGTACAAATCCGCCGAGCCCGCGCATTTTTTTGTAATTATTGGAGACGATAGGATCGTCCATAATGCTCGCCCATGCATCGACAGAATCAGGGTGAGTTAACTTAGCATCGCGGTAAGCTTTGAGCAGGCGTGAACGCACCAATGGAAATTTTAAGCGTGCCGCAGAATATAGATACCAAGAATAAGATGCGCCGCGTGAACAACCACGCGGTTCATGGTTCGGCATATCAGGACGCGTACGGGGATAATCAGTTTGCTGTGTTTCCCAAGTCACAAGACCGTTTTTTACATAAATCTTCCATGAACATGAACCGGTACAGTTCACGCCATGTGTTGAACGTACAATTTTATCGTGAGCCCAACGCCCGCGATAACTCCGTTCCCAGCCCCGATGTTCATTAGTGGTAATACCGTGACCGTCTGCAAACTTGCCGTCGATCTTGGAAAAATAAGTCAATCTGTCGATAAAATGACCCATATTGGTCTCCTGATAATTTTGTCTTTTGTATTGCGAATACTTTAGCGAATAAATTACCCACCCCGCCACCTTTAAAATTGGGGCGGAGTGGGCTTGATTTTAGTGTCTTATGGGTTTTTCACATATGCGTTCGGACGCAGATAGAACCACCAATTGATGATGATACAGACTGTATAGAACACAGCGAACCCGTACAGAGCTAATTCCGGTGTAGTCGCTTTAATTTGCTCACCCAGAACTTTAGGGATAATGAATGCCCCGTAGGCTGCAACTGCTGATGTCCAACCTAGAACCGGACCAGCTTGTTCTTTGTTAAACACAACCGCAATGGTCTTAAAGGTAGAGCCATTGCCGATACCGGTTGCAGCAAACAAGATCAGGAACAATACCAAGAACGGTACAAAAAATTCCTGCGGCGTCGCTGAAGCGTAAGCCTGCTTCATGAAGTAAGCCACACCAAGAGCAGATGCCACCATCACGATAGAGATGATTTGTGTAACTTTAGCACCACCAATTTTATCAGCGATTATACCGCCAACTGGCCTGATAAGCGCGCCAATAAATGGACCCGTCCAAGCAAACATCAAAGCGGACGGACCGTCTGGGTTAGCAATATCGTGTGTCATCACACCGTCGACCATAACGTGTTGGAATCCGAAGATAACTTTAATCGCAAGACCGAAAGCCACCGCAAAACCGATAAACGAACCAAAGGTCATGGTATAGATTACTGTCATGGCCCATGTGTGTTTATTGTTAAAGATTTTGTACTGATGCTTCAGGCTTTGGCCAATAGATCCGGGGATCATACGCAAAGCCAGAACAGTCAAAACAATCACGATAGGCAGGACAATCCATTTGGATATCATCCAGCCAGACCCACCAACAGCCGCCGGTAGCATCAACCACAACCCAAATGTTGCAGTAATAAAGCCAATGATCAACATACCAATGATTTTGCCAAATGCAGGGAGTGGGGACTTCAAGTTTGGTGATACATGATCCGCTTTGATATTGTTCATACCAACCCAAGCCGCAATCACAATCGGGATTAGAATAGCAAACCAGATAAATCCTGCATTGTGCAAGAAAGTTTCCGTACCTGCCGGAATTTTACCGATTAACGTACCAGATGTTGCCTTTAAAGTCATTGAAGTACCGCCGAACATGCCAACTGTCATCACTAACGGGATGAGGATTTGCATGGTGGTCACACCAAAATTACCAAGGCCCGCATTCATACCCAGAGAATATCCTTGAACTTTTTTCGGAAAGAAGAAAGAGATGTTGGACATTGAGGAAGCGAAGTTACCGCCGCCGAGACCAGAAAGAAGCGCCAAGATTTGGAATTTCCAAAGCGGTGTATCCGGGTTTTGCAACAAAATACCTGTGCCGAGCGCAGGTATCATCAACAGTGCTGTCGTTAAGAAGATTGTATTACGGCCACCAGCAATGCGAATGAAGAAGGTCGAGGGGATACGCAATGTCGCGCCCGTCAAACCGGCAATCGCTGCCAAAGTAAAGAGTTGAGATTTCTCGAACGGATATCCAAGATTGATCATCTGTACCGTGATAATACCCCAGTACAGCCAGACCGCAAATCCGCACAACAATGCGGGAATTGAAATCCATAAATTGCGGTTAGCAATTTTCTTGCCTTCCGCGTTCCATTGGGCCTCGTCTTCCGGGTCCCAAATTTGTAAGTCTTTTGCCATTTCTCAGCTCTCCCTTTTTAAGCTATTGGTCAATATGATAAGGCGCGCATAACGCCGCCCAATAAGCCACGCCTTTCATGCACAGATTCGCTCCTGCATTGTTTGACTTATGTCAAAACAGTCAAGTTTTTTAATAATCAGTTATTTAGACATAAAAAAACGGAGGTAAAACCTCCGTTTTCTATGATTAAATTTAAGCGCGACTAATCGTGTTTAAATTTCACATCACTAAGATCAACACCAAGGCCCTCAAGGCGTTTCATAGCGTGCGCTTCACGACTGCCAAACACTTTGACCTTGTCTATATCTTTTGCGCTCAAGCCTAAAACTTTAAGATGCTTACGAGCCGCTTCGCGTCTGTGCTGCGTATAGCCTTTGTCAAAGCGTTCTTCTGCTTCAATTTCATCTGCTTTTGAAAAGCGGATAAACAAAGCAAGGAATGATGCAATCGTCACAAGGGCACCGAGTATTAAGTAGGACGTATCCCAGCTCATCTCGCCTTTGAACAAAAACCCGGCTGAGACCGCGCCAACGTTACCACCCGCGCCCACAACTCCGGCAACCGCACCCAAAGATTTTTTGGAAATAAACGGCACCACTGAAAACGTTGCGCCTTCAGACATCTGCGTAAACAAAGAGAAGAACAGCAATGTTGGTATAGCCAACCAAATAACAGCCATTTGTGAGAATAACATCAACGCCAGTCCCTCAATGAACAGTGCAATAAACAACCAAGTTGCTCGACCTTTAAGGCCCCAAAGAGATGCAAAGTTATCGCCGAAGATACCGCCCAGAGTTCTGGCAAATATGTTCATCAAACCAAAGCTGGCCGCAACCATACCTGCTGTCACCAAGTTCAGACCAAAATAGTCGAACATATAAAGCGCAAGCGTACCGAAAATAGTCAGCTCAATCCCGAAACAAGCCGCATATATAAAGAACAACAACCAAACGCGGTAGTCCTTAAGGGCATGGAAGAAGTTTCCGGATGTCTCGCCAGCAGGCGGCATTTTACCTTGCGCACGGAGTTCTTTATATGAACCGTCCGGCGCATCTTGGGTAAAGACATAATAGACTACACCAGTCAGCAGAATAACTGCACCAGCAACGACCATGGATGCACGCCAACCAAAGGCCTCGTGAACACCAAACCCGACCACAAAGATCGAGAATATCATCGGCATAGCGAATTGTGTGACACCACCGCCCAGATTACCCCAACCAGCACTGGTCGCATTGGCCGTACCGACTACATTAGGCGCAAACATATTGGTGGTGTGATATTGTGTAATTACAAAGGAACCACCGATGACACCGATCAAAATTCTAAATATCAAAAAAGTCGTGAAATCATGGGCAAGTCCAATACCCATCACCGGGAAGGACGCCAAAATCAGCAACCATGTATAGGTTAAGCGCGGACCGAAACGGTCACACAGCCAACCAATGGCAATGCGGGCAAACACCGTCGCCGACACGGCACCAATGATTGTCCAACCAACTTGCTCTTTGGTCAGGCTAAGTTCTTCGCGAACAACCGCCATTAACGGGGCAATCCCGAACCATGCAAAGAAACACAGAAAGAACGCAAACCACGTTACGTGGAAAGTTCTGATTTGTACTTTGTCTACTCTAAAAAAATCGCCCCATAGACTGGTGGCTTTGTTTTGTAATTCCATTGTCACGCTCTCTCATTAAACAAGCATAGGACTCCCAGCGAGTCTCAAATTTGAATTAGGCATGTTATGGCGAGAAGGATAGTACATTGTTTTGATATAGGTCAAATTGTCCTATCTTTTGAATTGGTGTGGCATTATGTATCAACTGTCTTTACAAGAAATAGAATATTATGGACATGAGCTCAACACAAGAACCATTGACAATACGGTTGATACTAGCAGCAGGTAAATTGACGCATCTATTACAGATAGAGCGTGGGTATACGGCGTTGTATGTAGATAGTGGTGGAGAGATATTTGCCGATGAATTACGCGCACAATATAGGCTTACAGACAAGTCCATAGAAGAGCTTTCCTATGTTATGGAGCGGCAGCTACAAACACAAAGTACAAGCTGGAGCAAAAAGCTAGACGCGGTGCACAAGAATGCCGATGAGCTGGCCGTTCACCGCGCCCAAATCCAAAAAGGTTCATTAGATTTCACCCAAGCCGTCAATGCTTACACTTACAAATTCATATATCCGACCATTGAATACAATATTGAGACCGCGATCTGTGTTGAAAACGTCAACCCTATGAAAGTCACCGCCTATTCCAATTTCTTGCAGTGGAAAGAACGCATGGGTCGGGAACGGGCTTGGGGTGCGCACGGATTTTGCTCAAAAATTTTCAAAAACCGTGAATTTACCGAGCGCATGCTCACCCTAATCGAAGAACAGTCAGCCTATAAACGCGCTTTTATGTCGCTGGCAACTGAACGCCAAAGGCACGAGGTAGAAGAGAATTTGGGAGGCTATGTCATGGAGCTTCTTGATACCATCCATGCAAAACTAAAAGATTCTAAAAACGCCCAAGACCTTGACGCACTTTCACCTATCACTTGGTTTGAATTATTGACGGGTAAAATTGACCGGATGTATAGCGCCGAAATCAATTTAGCAAAAAGCCTGGATCCATTCGAATCAAAACCAATTTCCGTCTCTAATATAACCGAGATACCGTCGCGTCTAGAACGCCATATGCCAATCATTCAAAGTCTGCCGGTATTTTCCAAATTAGGCGATAAGGATTTGGCTCAACTCTTGAAGCATGCAGACATTCGCAGCTATGACAAAGGCAAATTATTGTTTATGCAAGGCGAGACTTTGTCACGCTATTACCTAATCCTGGAAGGCTGGGTTAAGCTCTATAAAAGCACGGATGCAGGCGATGAGGCCGTGCTGCAGATGTTATCTGCGGGTGACAGTCTTATGGAAGCAGCCGTATTCCTCAATATTCCGTCAATTATCAATGCTCAGGTCGTGCAGGGCGCTAAATTATTGTCTCTACCGGCACCTATTATTCGGCAAAACATGTCAGATAATAAAAATTTGGCACTTAATATGATCGGTGGGCTGTCTATGCGATCTCAAGGACTAATTCGCCAAATTGAGCATTCACGTCTGAAAACTGCTACTGAAAGAGTTGGGTGGTTTCTGCTAAAGCTAGGCATGGAGCAAAGTGGAGGTGAGGGGACTGCAATCACACTTCCTTATGATAAATCAACTATCGCTTCTTACCTTGATATGACGCCTGAAACATTTTCACGAACCTTGAAACGGTTCAAGAATAGGGGCTTCAGTATTCAAAACGACAAAATCACTAAACCAGACCCCAAAGCCCTGTGTGCATTTTGCGACGAGAGCCTGTCAGAGGCTTGCATATTTAAAGATAAAGAAAGCTGCCCGCAGACCTATTCCTTTCAGAATTAGTTGGAATTCTCTTACATAGCGCAATAAGAAGCGTCCAGCGTAGGCTATACGGCTTCAATCGCACACGACAACGCCATAGGGCAGGCGGCACAATGGGTGACGTCAATGCAAGAGGTACTATATGCAATTGTATTAGTCTTCGTTCTGAAAAAGCTATTATTTGACCACCAACTTAAATTGGTGCACATAAAAAGCCCAACACAGAATATTGATTGAGAAGCCCTATGGACAATGGATTAAAAGAAATTTTCACAGCCCTACAAGAACGAATTAGAACGCCTGTCTATGGCTCAATATTTCTCGCTTTAATTGTTCTCAATTGGAAAGTAGTTTTTGTGTTGGTTTTCACTAAGGAACCTTACGTGGACAAGTTTAAGTATTTTGCTGATAATACTTGCTGGTTGTCTCTCTTTGTAATTCCATTCTTATTAGGTCTACTTATGGTATATATTACGCCAAGAGTAGCCAACTTCACTGCTAAATTCGTTGCAGAACCAAAGCTTGAAAAGAAAAAATTCGAGATGAACCAAGCCTATGACTTCAAAGAAGCTGAAGAAGCCCGCAAAGCGACACTGGAACAATTAATTTTAGACAGGAAAACAGAATCTGCTGGAAAGCTCGATAATATACAAGATAAAGATCTTAAGGAGGCGGCTAAACAAGATTTGCTTAATGCTGAAAAATATGTAGAAGATGATTACGTTTCAGATGATCCATATACTCTATCTCATTTAGAAACTCAAAGAAGAGATATTTCAAGAGTAATGCAAGGTGCATTAGCGGTATTAAAAACAAAACTATCAGAAAAAGAAAAAAATCAAGTCCACAAAGACTTAAACCGCAACGCCCGGGCATTAATCAAAATAGACTCAGATATTGAAAGCAGACTTAGAAAACGAAACAAGATTGATTAGCCTAACACCCAGATTTAATTGTAAAGTAAACCAGACCACGTTCGGTAATTAATTGGGCTAAATCAGCATAGTTTTTTTATGTTTGCTGATTATCTGCGAAATGTGCTCTTTAGTTAGCCCGACGGCACGAGCTATATCTTTATTAGTTTTGCCTTTAGAATGCATGATGAGGGTAGTCAGGCAGTTTAGTAAGCCTCGTTATTTTAGCGCATAATGTATATTATGAGAACTATGAACATACTTATATCTATCTATCTTGCTGTTTTAAAACACTATTCTGAAACCGTCATG
>JAJFFM010000226.1 GCA_021776675.1 Robiginitomaculum sp. | reverse complement strand
TGTATATGGACGGGCGTATTAATATCGACGACCTAATCACCCACAAAATGGGTATCGTAGATATCAACAAAGCATTCGATTTGATGCATAAGGGGGAGAGTATTCGGTCGATTGTGGAGTTTTAAGCATGATTGTGAATATTGTTGACCATAGAAAAAACAAATACCGTTGGTTAAAAATAGATGCCGTTATTGAAGATACCTCTCATGATAATGCTATAGAAAACTCTGATTTCAGTGAAGTAAGTGCTTCTAAAGCATATATACAATGTGAAGACAAAACGGACATATCACTCCACGAAGCAATATGTTGGGCAGAAAACCTACCCGGAAGAGTAACACTCTTTTTATACGATTTAGGAAAATCATGATAAATAAAAAGCGAATAGGCATACTTTTCGCAAATTTATTCTTTGTAGGATTTATAGTAGCTGCCGCTGTCGGCTATTGGGTTAGGTCAATGTACACTATTGGCATGGACGTAGAACTTACCTTGGTATTTTTATGTGCATCTCTAGCAATTATATTCGTGGCTCTGCTACTCACCGTAATTACCATAATTGTAGGAAAACAATGACCCTCTACCCCAAAACCTTATCCACATCGGCACCTTTAGTTATAATTGCGTAGATATAAATTTCATCTAGGTTGATTTGATAAAATATTTGGTAGCCCTTAAATATAAACTTGCGGATATTTTTCAGACCTAGTGTTTTATTTTTTGGGTGATATTTTTGACCTATCTCAGGGTAAGCCTTTAACAGTTTAAACTCATCTATAAATGAATTGAAAAAAGTAAAAGCTTGATCCTCACCCCAGTTTTCTATTCCGTAAACAAGGATTTTGTCCAAACCGATATTCGCCGTAGGTGAATAGGTTATTCGCATGGCAGACCTATAACCTACTTATGTGCGCGGAATAATTTTTTGCGTAGGTTCGCGTATACTTCTTCTTCCGGAATACCTTTGCCATCCTCCAGTTCAGATTTGGCTTTTGCAAGCATCAATTCTAGCCATTCCGTTTTTTTGACTTCGTTTTCCTTATAATCTTCATCTGAAATAATATAAGCAATACTTCGACCATGGCGAACAATTTGCACTGGCGTATGTTGAGCTTTATCAATAAGTTGGCCAAACTTCTGCTTTGCTTCGCTGGCAGATATACTTGTCATCAATTTCTCCAAATGGTCTATTCAGTCCATAATAGACAAAACAGACAAAATGTCAATAATAAGGATTTTCCCATGACAACCTTACCCCCAATATCGCAAAATAAAATGTTTGGCGGAACGCAGTCCGTTTATGCGCACCGCTCAGTAGCTTGTGACTGTGATATGCGGGTGAGCGTTTATTTGCCGCCGCAAGCGAAAACACAAAAATGTCCTGCTGTGGTTTGGTTGTCGGGGCTTACTTGCACCGAGGATAATTTTACCGTTAAGGCGGGGGCGCAACGGATTGCCGCCGAGCTTGGAATTATCTTGATTGCGCCGGATACGTCCCCGCGCGGCGATGGTGTGCCGGATGATAAAGACAGTTATGATTTCGCCAAGGGGGCGGGATTTTATTTGGATGCGACGCGAATGCCGTGGGCAAAAAACTATCAGATGCAGGCTTATGTTCGCGACGAACTCACCGCATGGATGCTAGATAATTTCCCCATAGACAAAAACCGCATCGGGATTAGCGGTCATTCCATGGGCGGCCACGGCGCCATTACTCTGCATCTTAAAAACCCTGAGCTTTATAAAACTTGCTCAGCCTTCGCGCCCATCACCTCCCCGTCCCAAGTCCCATGGGGACAAAAAGCCTTCAAAGGCTATTTGGGCGATGATAAAAATACATGGAAACAATACGATGCAACAGAGTTGGTCAGCGCCCCATCCAAAACCAATATCCTCATCGACCAAGGCACAGATGATAATTTCCTAGCCGAACATCTCCGCCCCGAAATATTTGCAAATGCTTGCAAAACATCAGGCCAAGCCACAACCCTGCGCCTACAAGAAGGCTATGACCATTCTTATTATTTTATCGCGACGTTTATAGAAGACCATTTGCGCCATCATGCAGACGGTTTAGGCGATTAAAGGAATCGCACAAGCATCATATATTACCCCACAGGGCTAACAATATAGGGTAACGCCGTCACATACCCTCGGCTTTGGCACGTCTCCAATAATAGATAGCCATGAGCGTAACGATTATCGGCAACATCAGTCCATATTCATCTAACCAAAACTTCGTCTGGTCCGTTTCGGTTGTCAAAGGTGAAAATATTTTCTGGATATATATATTGTGTGCACCATGAAACATTATTGCTGGCCACAAGCTCTTAGATCGAAAGGTAAAGTAGGTCATAATCACAGACATACTTGTAATCATCAATGTAAAACAGGCGATTTGAAAAACCGGATCGCCGAAACCATATTTTATAACGATGGGGTAATGCCATGCAGACCAGATTAAACCACTAACCAAAGAGACACCGCCAAACGGCAAGACTTTGCGTAGTTCCCAAATAAAGAACCCGCGCCAGCCTATCTCTTCCCCAGCTATACTTCCAAGAGATTTAACGAATTGAACACTTGCCAATAGGATGATCATGATCACCGTGCCGACTAAAGGGGCGCCGGGCAGTCCGAGTTCATTTGACCATTTAGCGATTGTATCACTGTCAAAAGCACCACCAAACCCAAGCATCCATGCAAGAGCGTAACTGATGGTCACATATATAACGGGAACCAGATAAGACTGGATATTGTCGCGCCAATTTCCAATGGCCCAAGGCAAAGATGAAATTTTTCGTCCTCTAATTTTCAATGTAGCAAAGGCCGCGATTGCAGGGCACCACATTAAGGCTCCAACGTAGATACTAACTGGGTTTAGGCCAACGACAGCAAAATGTCCGACGGCGCTCAATCCTATAAGAATAGCTAGAAAGATGAAAATTGTCTTCCACGTTTCGAATGGGTCGTTGTCAGAATAAGTCATATAGGCACATATCGTTAAACGATAATTACGTCAAGGAAAAATATCTGGTTATCAAAAATTATTATCTTTAGCCTTAGATAGCTAAACCAACTTCATTATCCGATGAGCCAACACTAGATTAGCTATCATACTTAAAACTGAAAGCCTATTTATAAGCTTGGAAGAACTCCATGGGGTCTTCATCACTCATGGTTTTACCTGCTCCAGTCGTTAGAGGTAGGTTTGCGGTTTTTGCAAAATTGCGATTAGTTTTAGTAAACACATCTTTTGCCCTATTATCGCCATAAGCCATCATACATTTCATAAAGTTTGGATGGAATTGCAATGGATGTGAAGTATCTTTGTCAAATTGCTTCCAATCTGCACAAGTCTTATTGCTCCATACATAGCTATCTAGGTCATCATCTATTTTAAAAATTTGCAGACTGCTTTGATTAAAATCTGGAAAAGCATTAGCAAAATCAGCACATATTTTTGTCATCTCCGACCCTGGGCTATAACCTTGATCTTCTGCCTGTCGAATTTCTTGGCATGATTTCGATATGATAGATTTGTAAGTGTTGTCCACACGAAGTTTAGTTTCAGAAAATTGATACACTTGATCAGTAAGCACACCAATAGAACGGGTGGCCAAGTCGATGATATTCCAATCCTTGTGGATAGTCTGTGTATCTAGATCACAAATATCGCACTTATCAGAGATTTTTTGGTCACCATTAATTATTCCGTAAACTGATCTTTGTTTAACGGCTTTTTCGTAGTCTAGCCCCGTTGTCTTTATCTTGGCACCAATCATCTCATTCATAATCCCAAACCGGGCGCCGCCGTCTATATACATTGTATTGTCTATAAATTCGGGTCTTGCCGCAATGGGAACAACAGAAGATGCGACCAAGGCGGAAACAAAACAATTGGTTAGCCGATTAGAAGTATTTACATCATTGGCATCAACAACTTTTATTGCCATAGCAGTCATATCAAAAGCCTCTGCGTCTCCACTGTCAACATTAGTCACAATCGTATATAATTTTTTATTATCTCTGCCGCGAGAGGCAATCTCTGCCATTATGGTGGTTGGCGCGGCGTTAGGACCAATCGGCGTATATTCGTCCAGCAAAACCTGTTTTAACTTAAGCCGCATTGGCGCTAAATCCGCTACCCCGCCCGCTTTAATTGCTTTGATATAATCCATCAAACTCAATTTGCCATTACTATTGCCTACAAATTTATCAATTACCTCACCTTCACTTTCAATGGTAAAAGCATCGGTGGCGGCCTTGGGGTTATCAGTAAATGCCGCTATACTCAGCAAAGACCCTGTGCTGACACCGGTAACCACAGCAAAATCAGGCAAATGGCCGCTGTTTTCTGGGTTATTTGTGGCCCACCCTTGTAAAAATCCGGCTCCAAAAGCACCGTTTTGGCTACCACCTGATAGAAACAACATGTCAGTATAGGGATTGCTTGCCAACGCCTCAACTATCTCCCCATCCCATTCACTTTGATTGGTCGACACTGAATGTTTGACAAAATTACATTTCTGTTCTGCCGAAGTTTCCACTGGCGTTATATCAATAGATAAGCAACCACTAAGCCCTAAACAAATCTGGCTAAGGCATATAACCTTAATATAGGGAGCCAGGTTTTTCTTAAGCTGGTTTTTCCTAAACTGGTTTTTCTTAAGCTGACTTTTCTTAATCTGATTTGGAACGCAAAACCATTTTAGTGTGTGAGAATTTGCCATATTATGCTCCATAATTGTGCTTCCATTAAAATTGCATGCTAGGTTGCATGACCTTAACGCGTCAATAAGGTATTTTATTCTCCACACTGCGCTTGCTCCCACTTATCAAACCCGCTAAAGGCTTCCCATGAACTGGTTATCAAAATTGACGCCGCCTGGCGTAAAGAAAATTTTCACTAAGCGTGACACCCCTGACAATCTTTGGGTCAAATGCCCTAAGTCCGGTGAGATGGTGTTTCATGCTGATCTTGAAGCGGCCTTGCATGTCACACCTGCGGGTCATCATATGCGCATTGGGCCTGAATACCGGCTTGCCTACACATTCGACGATGGTAAATACGAAAAATTGGAGACGCCACAAGTCGTAGCAGATCCACTTAAATTCAAAGATGATCGCAAATATACAGAACGCCTTAAAACTGCCCGTGCCAAAACGGGCATGGACGACGCCGTTTCCATAACCATTGGTCGTATCGAAGGTATTGAAGCGCTAGTACTCGTGCAAAATTTTGCCTTTATGGGCGGATCTCTGGGCATGGCTGCGGGTGATGCCTTTATCACTGCCTGTGAGCAAGCCGTTGCTAGAGGATTACCCATGATTGCCTTTACGGCAGCTGGCGGCGCACGTATGCAAGAAGGTGCGCTTTCTCTCATGCAATTACCGCGCACGACTATTGGTGTACAGGAATTACGTGAAGCCGGACTTCCTTATATCGTTGTCCTCACCGACCCGACCACAGGCGGCGTTACGGCCAGTTATGCAATGATCGGCGACGTACATTTGGCGGAACCTGACGCACTGATATGTTTCGCAGGCCCGCGCGTTATTGAACAAACCATTCGTGAAAAACTCCCGGAGGGTTTCCAACGCTCCGAATATCTTCAAGCTAAGGGTATGATTGACCAAGTTGTCCACCGCAAAGATATGCGTTCGGCACTTGGCAAAATTCTGTCGGTCTTGATGGATAAAAAACGCACGCCGTCCAAAGCACTGGAAGAAGCATAAAATCCGGTGCGCCCGGTGCGTAAAGTGCATAAGGATAGCCCTGCCCTGCAACAGGCACTTC
>JAJFFM010000225.1 GCA_021776675.1 Robiginitomaculum sp. | reverse complement strand
CGGAGGGTTTATTCTGGGGCCACGTATCAATGCTGGCGGCCGTATAGGGCAAGCAGATATGGGCGCGCAGATGCTGGCAAGTGATGATACCGACGAAGTTATTCAATTTGCAACAGAACTTGACCGCATCAATAAGGACCGCCGTCAGCTTCAAGATAAGATATTGCTCGAGGCATTGGAGCAAGTCGAGCAAATACCGGGAATTGGTTCACCCAACGGGCCACAAGTTATTTGTATTGCTATGACAGGTTGGCATGCAGGTGTTATTGGTATTGTGGCCGGGCGGCTCAAGGACAGGTATAACTGTCCCGCTATTGTAATTGGTGTAGATAAACACGGAATAGGCAAAGGTTCTGGGCGGTCAATATATGGTGTAGATATGGGCGCAGCTATTATTGCTGCACGAGAACATGGCATTTTAGACGCAGGTGGTGGTCATGCAATGGCCGCAGGACTGACGGTAAAAGAAGAAAGAATATCAGAGTTTCAAACCTTTATAGAGGACTATTTACGTACGGATGTCATTACTGCTCGCAAAAATTCGGCCCTTAATATAGACGCATTGCTGAGCCCGTCTGCTGTCGGGATTGACTTGATCAAGGAAATAGACCTTGTAGCACCTTACGGTGCGAAAATGCCTGAACCGCTCTTTGCCTTCGCCGACATGCGCATAACATTTGCCCAACGGTTAAAGGGCGGTCATGTGCGCTGCGCCTTTGAGGATGCTTCTGGGACGCGTCTCGCCGGTATAGCTTTTCGGGCAGAGGAAACCGGAATTGCCGAGATGTTATTGGCGCCAAACCCACCAAATGTGCATATTGCGGCCCGTCTTAAGGAAAATACATGGAAGGGCCGAACTAAAATCGATGTACAGATAAGTGATTTGGCCATAGCAGACTAAATTAGCCGAAAAATTTGCATTTTTCTTGTGTTTATGGCTTGCACCACAACAGACACAACTATATATGAGCGGTTCGCTATTTGCGTGGTCCCTTCGTCTATCGGTTAGGACATCTGGTTTTCAACCAGGAAAGAGGGGTTCGACTCCCCTAGGGACTGCCATTTGCGACTACCATTTGGAATTGCTATTTGGGCCATCATTTGGAACCTTCATTCAACATTATCAAACTCTTGCATATATGACTGAGAAAATATGATGGTTTTGCCATGATTTGTTTGCATCGCAAAAATGCTTCAGCTAAGACACATTTATGAAAAATGTATTTTTATTAACTGTATTGGCAATGTTACTTGGCTTTTCATTTCCTGTGAACGCTCAAAACTTGCAAATACCAAGTGTGGACTTTGGCCCGCGTGAAAGCCTAACCGTAGTCTCTAATGATACGCCCCATGTTTTCAACATTGAAGTTGCCGACACACAGCAGGAATTAGGCCGCGGTATGATGTACCGCAAAGCTGTGCCGCCCAATGAAGGTATGTTATTTGAATTTGGTGAAGAACGAATTGTATCAATTTGGATGAAAAATACCAGTGTTTTCCTCGACGTAATTTTTGTGCGTGCTGATGGCCGGATTTTAAAGATTGAACATTCCGCCAAACCTTTTTCACTTCGTTCTATGAGTTCAGAAGCACCGGTAACGGCTGTATTTGAGATAGCTGGAGGGCAAGCTAATGCTTTGGGTATCCGTCCAGGCGATGTCTTGCAACATAGTTATTTCTCTACTACTCCATAACAATAAAAATACAGAACACTTTTCTGTTTTCAGGGCTTGCGTATTTAAAATAAGCCGTTAAAAGCACTTTCACTTCGAGGAGCAGTTCTCGAATTACAGTCTTGTCAGGCAGACTTTAAAACCCTTTATTTCCGTCGGGGAGTAGCGCAGCCTGGTAGCGCATCTGTTTTGGGAACAGAGGGTCGCAGGTTCGAATCCTGTCTCCCCGACCATTTTATCTACTTTAAAACATTAGCTTATTTATGAAATGCGATTGGTCTGTCCGACTTTTATTGTGCGTTAATTATGCTCATAACTTTTCCTTTAGAACGTAATGTGAACCGTTTACACACCGTTTACAGCCCATGACCAATCCTGATTGACATTATTCCATGAAATATAGCGGTTTAGCATGGTTTCGCCCTCGTAAAAAATATTTGTGTTTGGTAATTATTTCCTAACCTACTTGTGGTTGTTTGTTTTTAAAGGGATTGGGAAACTTTTATGGGAATGCACAATTTACAAGCTGTGGGTGAGAACTCTATGGAAAATTTGACAACACGTCCGGCGCAACAAGTCGAGGTCGGGCGAATTATGTCTGTCGGTTCTTCGAGTGTCGTTATCAGCGTCAACAAGTCACTTATCAGCAAGAATCAATTACATTTTGTTGAATTGGGAACAATTCTAAAAATAATTACGAATAGCTCATTGGTTGTGGCTATGGTTTCAGAGCTTAAAGTTGGCGGTGAAGATGATGAGGGTATGCGTGATGGTTGCATTGCTAATCTGAGTATCTTAGGTGAAATTTCTACCAATAAAATTACTAAAAAAGCTAAGTTTTTCCGAGGCGTACGTACATTTCCCGTTCTGGGTCAACCCATTGTGACAATGTTATCCCAAGATCTGGAATTGATATTTTCAACAGGTGACGCACCCAGCATTTCTGTTGGCCGTATGCAGCAGGACGATAATATTGTTGCCCGTGTCAAGACTAACGATTTACTGTCAAAACATTTTGCGATAGTCGGCTCTACCGGCTCGGGTAAATCTTGTACGGTGGCTCTGGTTTTGCAGGCAATAATGGATGAGAACCCTAATGCTCATGTCGTATTATTTGATCCTCACAATGAGTATTCCCAAAGTTTTGGTGAAAAGGCGGCAGTTATTGGGCCTGCGAAATTTGATCTGCCCATATGGCTGTTTGATTTTGAGGAAACGGCCGAACTGCTCACCTCGGATATTTTAGACCATAAGCGCGAAGAAATTGATATTTTGCAAGACGTAATCCTAAAGGCCAAGCAACTTTATGACAGCTCTAAACAATCCGGAACAAATATAGGTGCGCAGTCTAAGTTAGTTGATTTGACTAAAAACTTACACCGCGCGGCCGCACATATATCACTTGATTCGCCCGTACCGTACCGTATTCGCGACGTTTTAAAATTACTTGAATACTATATGGGTAAGCTGGAAAACTCTGGAAACATAGCACCGTATAAGCGCATAATTCGACGTATTAACGGCTTGATGGCGGATCCTCGCTATCAATTTATTTTCAGAAATCAGGCGGCGCC
>JAJFFM010000224.1 GCA_021776675.1 Robiginitomaculum sp. | reverse complement strand
CCCCTCCTCAATCCTCCCCCGTCGAGGGGGAGGAAGTCAGTGGTGAACGCTGCACGTAGGTTTGTGCGAGAAGAGGTCGAATGACCACGTTAAGCGTCATCATGATCGTGAAGAACGAAGCGGACTGTCTAGCGGAATGTTTGGGCAGCGTTCGGGCGATCGCGGACGAGATCGTCGTGGGGGATACGGGGTCGACGGACGACACAAAGGAAATCGCGGCGCGACATGATGCGCGGGTGATCGATGTGCCGTGGACGGATGATTTCGCGGCGGCGCGGAATGCGACGATTGCGGCGGCGACGGGCGATTGGTTATTGCACATGGACGCGGACGAGGCGCTGGATGAAGCGGGCGCGGCGGCGATTCGGGCGTTGGTGGATGCGGACGGCGATGGTGTAGACGCAGTTGAGTTGACGCTTGCGAATTATTGCGATTTGCCGCGTTCGTGGCGGTGGGTTGCGGCGACGAATCGTGAACATGCGCGCGGTCACGCAGGGTATCTGGCCGCGCCGTTGTTACGGCTGTTTCGAAATGGGCGCGGGTTCGAATACCGCGAAGTGATTCATGAAAACGTTACGGACAGTGTAGTGGAGAATGGCGGCACGATCGGCAGCGCGCCGATTCTGATTCACCATTACGGGTTCTCGGTTGAAGGTCCCAGGGCTGAGGCGAAAGCGGCGCGGTATCTCGCGTTGTGCCGGAAGAAGGCGGAGCAATCGCCGGAGAGTCCGAAGGCGTGGCATGACCTCGCGGAGCAGTTGTTGTCCGTGGGGCGGCCAGCGGAAGCGGCGGTGGCCTGCGACAAGGCGTTGTCGTTGGATCCAACGCATCTTGGCGCAGGCTCGACGAAGGCGACGCTCTTATTAAACGATGGCAAGTTGTCTGAGGCAAAAGTGGTACTCGAAGCGCTCAGCAACGCGGGACATGCTGAACCGCATATACCGACGGGGCTCGCCGCCATTGCGATTCGACAGGGGTTCATGGACGATGCGCTTGCCCATGCGGAGCGCGCAGTGGCATCTGAACAGCCGAACGTTATGGGCCATTTGACGCTTGCGCGTGCGTTGGACGTCGTGGGCGATGCGGACGGCGCGCGCGAACAACTCGAAGCGGCCCGAGACGCCGCGCCGGGGATTGCTGAAATCGGCGATCGGTTGGCGGCGTGGGAATTGCGCGCGGAAGGCGAAGCCGCAGCGAAAGACGGCGATTTCGAGGGGGCGCTGCAAAAATTCGTGGCGGCGTTGCGGCTCGACAGCGAAGACCCGGTCACACTCAACGACGTGGGCGTGGTGTCGCATCAACTCGGTCAGCCGGACAAGGCGAAGACGAGTTTTGAGCGCGCATTAAAGCTCGCTCCGGGACTAGAGCCGGCTCGGCATAACCTCGAGATGTTCTGACGCTAGTTGGGTGGGCGTTGTATTCTAGGTAACGTCAATTCGCCCGATCGAAAACTGTGCGAAGCGCCATTCATTAAATGGGGCGCTTTTCGCCCTCCTTGCAATCGGGAGTGTGGTTTCCGATCATGGGCGATTCAGGACAGCCGAGTTGTGGCATTCAATCAGTCGCGCGCAATGGCGGCGGCTCCGAGATGAGGTGTAGGCAATGACGACGGAGACTGGCGCCGGGATATCGGGGAACGACCTCGAACAAGCAGAAGCGTTTGCCCGGGGATACGCGGAATTGCGCGAAGCGATACATCGGGTGATTGTGGGACAGGATCGCGTGGTGGACGAGTTGCTGATGGCGTTATTCAGCCGGGGGCATGCGCTCATCATCGGTGTGCCGGGGCTGGCGAAGACGTTGCTGGTCAAGACGCTGGCGCAGACGTTGGGCTGGGATTTTAAGCGTATTCAGTTCACCCCCGACTTAATGCCGTCGGACATCACGGGCACCGAAATCCTGCAGTCCGATGCGACCACGGGCGAACGCGCACTTAGGTTTGTGAAGGGACCGCTGTTCGCGAATTTGGTGCTTGCGGACGAGATCAACCGCACACCGCCGAAGACACAGGCCGCATTACTCGAAGCGATGCAGGAATACACGATTACCGCGGCGGGCCAGTCGTATCCGCTTGAGCCGCCGTTTTTCGTGGTGGCGACGCAGAATCCCATTGAACACGAAGGGACGTATCCGCTGCCGGAAGCGCAGCTTGACCGGTTTATGTTTAGCATCAACATCGATTACCCCGCGCGCGAAGAGGAATTGGCGATTGTCGACACCACAACGCAATCGGAACCGCCGACGCTTTCGCCGGTATTTACGAAGGAACAAGTGATTGCGTTTCAACAACTGGTGCGGCGGGTGCCGGTATCCAAACACGTATTGAGCTATGCCGTCGACTTGGCGCGCGCATCCAGACCGAATGAACAAGGCGCGCGCGATTTTGTGAAGAAGTACGTCGAGTGGGGCGCGGGGCCGCGTGCTTCGCAGTATCTGATTCTCGGCGCCAAGGCGTTGTCGTTGTTGCGGGGCAAGCCTGCGCCGTCCACCGAGGAAGTGCGGGCCGTGGCCCGGCCGGTATTGCAACACCGCATCATCGCGAACTACAACGCGACCGGCGAAGGGGTCAGCGTGCGCAAAATCGTGGACACGTTAATTGAGCAGGTGCCCGAGGCGGACTACCGTAAGTAGTCGATAGCCGTGGCGGCCGAAACGAAAAATGGCACCGGGGCATGGCAACTGCTGCAGCCCTCGGCGCTCGCGAATCTTCAGAATTTGCTGTTTGCGTCGCGGGTGATCGTCGAAGGGGCGTTCGCGGGACGACACCGGTCGCCGTACAAGGGATCGGCGGCGGAGTTCATCGACTACCGCGAGTACAACCCAGGCGACGAACACCGTTCGATCGATTGGAAGGCGTATGCGCGATCCGATCGCTATTTCGTAAAACTCTTCCAGACCGAAACGGACATGAACGGGTACTTACTCGTGGATTGCAGTGCGTCCATGGGGTATGGCGGCCCGGCGTATCAGCGTTTGTTTGGCAAGGACACGGTTTCGAAACTGGATTACGCGAAGCATCTCGCAGCTGCGATTTCGTTTTTGTTGGTGCAACAGGGCGACCGGGTGGGGCTGACACTCTTCGATGACCGAATTCGCACGCACCGTCCGCCCGGCGGCACTTTCCCCCATTTGTATACGTTGCTTGACGCGATGGAAAAGCAAGAACTGGGCAAACAAACATCGCTCTCCGGAACCTTGCGCGACGCCTACACGCTCATTAAACGGCGCGGTTTGCTGATTGTTGTGTCGGACTTTCTGGACGATGTGGACGCGGTCATTCAGGCGCTCAATATGTACCGGCACCGAAATTTTGAAGTGCTGCTGTTTCACGTGATGCATCCGTATGAACGCCAGTTGCCGCCGTTGGACAGCATTAACTTCGTCGATTCGGAAACGGGCGCGACGATGACGTCGCGGTCGGGTGATATCGCGGAGGCGTATGCCGCGGAAGTCAATACGTTTATTCAGAGGTTGCGATCCGCGGCGATGGCACGGGGCATCGATTACCGCACAGTGTTGACGGACGAGCCGTATAGCGACGTATTGCGCGAATTTTTGCTCAACAGGTCCGGCCGGTAGCGCGCGGTGAATTTATTCGGTTTAACATTCGCGAATCCCGCGTTGT
>JAJFFM010000223.1 GCA_021776675.1 Robiginitomaculum sp. | reverse complement strand
AGCCAGAAAGTTTTTGTCATGACAAAAACTTTAATAAAGCCAATTTAGCTTTTTTAATCTAAAAACGACACTATATAGAGAAGACTATGACTGAAAATATTGAAACAGAGATTGAGCGTGACGTAATTGACGTATCGCCCACTGCACCCGTTAGCAAACCCACCGATAAAGACATAGAACGAGTAACCGCAGAAGTCATCTCACAGATTAAAACCGTGTACGATCCGGAAATTCCGGTGGATATTTATGAGCTTGGCTTGATTTATAAAGTAGAGCTTGAGGACGACTGGGTCCTAAAAGTTGATATGACATTGACTGCGCCAGGGTGTCCTGTGGCCGGAGAAATGCCAATTTGGGTGCAAGAGGCCTGTATTATGATTGACGGTGTGGTCAAAGTAGAGGTCGACATGGTATTCGATCCACCTTGGACGCCTGACCTGATGAGCGACGAAGCCAGACTTGAATTGAATATGTTTTAACGTGAGTTTTAATTTGATCCAGTGAATCAAATTTAGACGAACGCGAATATTAAATAAATAAACGGAGCTATTAAAATGGCCGAAATTAAAAAAAGAGAAATACCAAAGCTTGTAACCCTAACCGATGCGGCAGCAGCGCGTGTACGCGAGATCCTCGACGATAAAGGCCAAGGTTATTTGCGGGTTGGCGTTACCAACGGCGGCTGTGCAGGTATGGAATATCTGATGGAATATGTCGGCGAGATAGAGAAATTTGACGAAGTCGTTGAAGACAACGGCGTCACTATTGTTGTCGATGCCAAGGCGGTCTTGTTCCTGCTTGGCTCTGTTGTAGACTACGAGACCGAAGTCCTGCATTCAAAATTCGTATTTAGAAACCCGAACCAAACCGATGCCTGTGGCTGCGGTGAAAGCGTAACCATTATCCCTGTGGAAGTGGCAGATGAAGTATCTGGCGCATGAGGTTGGAAAAGAATTGTAGGGTGGGTTACGCGCAAGAGGCGCTAATCCACCCTGCAGGCTCGGAAAGGTTTAACATGAAACTCATACACTCCCCTACATCGCCTTATTCTCGCAAAGTCCGTATTTTAATCCTTGAAAAGGAACTGGATGTCGAAGATGTAACCTCCATCCCATTTGATGACGATGATGTTTTACACACAGCTAATCCGCTGGGTAAAGTTCCGGCTTTGGTTCACGGCGAAGCGGCTATTTTTGACAGTCCGGTGATTTGCGAATATCTGGATGCCCTTAATAAGCCTTGGTTGCCTACTGGCGAAGCAGGCTGGCGGCAAAAAACACTCCATGCGCTAGGTGACGGTATCATCGATGCTGTACTGACATTTCGTATGGAGCGCATTCGCCCCCAAGAACAATGGTGGGATTTTTGGGCCATGCGCCAAGAAAATGCAACGGTGCG
This sequence comes from Robiginitomaculum sp., assembly GCA_021776675.1. Classification (GTDB taxonomy): domain Bacteria; phylum Pseudomonadota; class Alphaproteobacteria; order Caulobacterales; family Maricaulaceae; genus Robiginitomaculum_A. Next base: position 17,239 of record JAJFFM010000223.1, on the reverse strand, counting down.
CGCTTTACAACATCTAGAAACTATCGTCGACGAATTAGGTGATCCTTGGGAATTTGGTAATTTGGCTATAGCTTGTGCGCTTGGTTATGCAGATCTACGCGCAGCCGACATGCAGTGGCGGGACCATATGCCAAAGCTGGCAAAATGGCTAGAGCCGTTTGAAAAATTGGATAGTTGGACGCAAACTGCGCCCCCAGCTAAAGTTTAACCTTCTGGTGTTGCGGGCTTGAACAAACTTTCGAGTGTATGCGCAACCTTCGGCGCTTCTGGCTCGGCAGGCGCATCTACAACTGGTTTCAAAGCATCACCTTCATCGCCTTTAGGCGCATTTTTAGCATCTAATTTAGCTTTTTTCTCAGCCGCAATTTTCACCGCTTCGTCCAAATCCATTTGCGAACACAAACCAAGGGAAACGGGATCAGTTGGATTGATCGTGCTGGTTTTCCAATGTGTCCGGTCACGGATAGACTTAATCGTTGGCTTGGTGGTGCCGATTAATTTAGAAATTTGCGGGTCGGTTACTTCAGGATGATTGCGAACAAGCCATGCGATAGCATCCGGACGGTCCTGACGACGCGATAACGGCGTATAACGTGGGCCGCGACGTTTCTTTACCTTCGTGGTCTGGACCGGTGTCGTATCAAAGCTAATTGCGACTAGATTATAGTTTGGATCTTTCTCAGCCTTTTCAATTTCGTCGCGGGTCACTTGTCCGTTTGAAATCGGGTCCGCACCGCGAATACCTGCAGCCACATCCCCGTCAGCAATGCCTTTAACCTCTAGGATATGTAAATCGCAAAAAGCGGAAATTTGTTCAAATGTCATTACTGTATTGTCGATAAACCAAACGGCTGTGGCTTTCGGCATCAAAATCTTGCTCATGTCTGTCTCCAACTCTGGGTAATTTTCAAAGTTTCTCTCTTTGATAAAATCCCACCTTTTTTTAGCCAATAAAAAACCCCGCTCGGCGGGGTGGTTTGGAAGCCTTAGCTTCCGATTAACCCTTATCTAAGCCTATTTATTTGTTTTGGCAAGAGGGTTCACTATTTATTGGCGCAATTGGAAATTTGCCATATAAGGGCATAAATACGGTCAAAAACATGGCCAGAATCAGGGATGGCTTCACACATGGATATTTTAGATGATGCAGACTTAAAACGAGCCGGGCAGTCATTCCTAGTCGGTGAAGACCTGTACGGTGTCTCCGTTAATCAACTCAAACACCGCTTGGAAATACTGGAGGCAGAACAAAAACGTATCAGGCGGGAGATTGTAAAAAAGGCGAAAGAATTAACGAGTGCAGAAAGTCTTTTCAAAAAAACTTAAAGTTGGCGCGAGCTTTGCAGGCATTATTGCAAACAAACTATTTTGATACACTGGCTGACATGCCCGTAACGGAGTTAAAAATGAACGATATGACAGGGCACACTACAGGAAGCACTAAAGGACACACTCAGGTAAACACATCCGTAGACACTTTAGGCCCACAAGCCGAAGCACGGTTGAAAGAATTTACTGCTTCTGAGCTTTTTGCCAAAACTTTCCGAGAAGGTATGGACATGGTCGAAGAAACGGCCGCTTATTTGGATGGTACTGGTCGCCAAGACAGCAAATTACTGGCGCGCAATGAAGCCCTTATGTATGCATCCCAAAGCATGCGATTGACCACACGCCTTATGCAAGTAGCGTCATGGTTATTGGTACAGCGCGCCTTAAAAGAAGGTGAAATGAGCGGGGCAGAGGCCAGAGCCGAAAAGTATAGACTTGTACCGGAACGCTTAGCTGATGCAGAAAATGCAATACCTCTGGCTCAACATGCAGCAAACCTGCCGGCTTTATTGTTGGATCTATTGGCGCGTTCTGAAAAATTATATGAACGTATTGTCCGCCTAGACAGGTCTCTTTATGGGTCTATCAATGCCCAGCACGGCAATACGGTCGCCGACCAAATCAATAGGCTAGAGGCGGCTTTTTCGAATTTTTCTAGCTAAGACTTAAAGCCCACCCATAAAAAAACCCGCCAACAAAGCGGGTTTTTTTATATTTGATGTACGGCTTATGCAAAACCTTTAAACTTGTCTTTGAAGCGTGAAACGCGGCCAGCGCGGTCCATAAGTTTTTGTCCCCCACCAGTCCATGCCGGGTGAGAAGAAGCATCAATATCGAGTACGAGCTTATCGCCTTCTTTACCGTATGTGGAGCGGGTCATGTATTCTGTGCCGTCGGTCATTACCACTTTAATCATGTGGTAGTCCGGATGTAGATCTTTTTTCATTGTCTTTTCCTGTGTAAATCACGGGTTCAAGCGTTTGTGGTCCCCCGCGAAGGCGGGCTTATAACCACCTACTTTTAGGAAATCAAGGCCTTTCGTAAATCAAGAGGTTTTAGGTAATCAAACGGCAGGTGAAGAGAGTTTTGTAAGTTTTCTTAGCGGGCTAAGAACCTTCTATCTCACTATTTTTGCAAGTGCAGGCGTATGCAACGCGGCATGCTCAATAAATACTGATTGTGCACCGGTTTTAAAATGTGCGTGATCCTTCTGGAGCGCATCAACAATAAAGTCGAATGCGGCCCGTACCCGCGCGCTTTTTTTGAGATCTTCATGGGCAACAACCCAAAGGTCTTCTTCGCGCTTGATGTCGGGTAAAACGCGCACAAGTCCCATTTCCCCTGCGTGTGCAGCATGACTAACCATGCCGATGCCGTAACCGGCAAGCACAGCATTAAAGTGTGCCATTAGATTATTGGTCCGAAATACGGTGCGCGGTGTAGGGACTACATTGCCAGATGCATCCAAAGGCCAAAGTGTTTGTGTGCCGATATTGAGCCGGATCGCATCATGGTCAAGTAAATCTTCGGGGCTTGTGGGCGTTCCCCTCTTATCCAAATAATCCTGTGATGCATAAAGACCAAAGCCAAAACTGGTAACGCGGCGACCAATTAGGCTGTTTTGGGTGCCTGGCCCCGTCCAACGCAAGGCGATGTCTGCTTCGCGCTGTGCCAAATTAGCGGCGCGGAAATCAATATTGACATCGACAACGATATCCGGGTTGTCCTCGCGAAATTTCTGCATAATGGCGGGAAGCCAAAAATCACCAACGCCCTCAGAAGCCGTAATCATCACCGGGCCGACAAGGGAATGCTCCAAAGTTGCCGAAGAACGGGTAATCGCATCGGCCTCGGCCTCCATGCGCCTGACATGGTCAAGTACCAGATAGCCAAACTCTGTCGGGACAAGCCTACCATCCTCTTTCGTCAATAGAGGCGCACCAAAGCGTGCCTCCAAAGCTTTCATGCGGCGACCAACCGTGGGCTGGCTTATATTAAGTTGCTCACCAGCAGCCGTTAGGCTGCCCGTTTCGACAACAGCGAGGAAAATTGGATAGTCGGACCAGTTGTTCATACAAATATGTATAACACACCTGCGAATTACGTCAATTGTATTCTTATTTGAATTACTTAAATGTAATCATGTTCACTAACACAGGAGTTTATCATGAACATTTCCCCCCAAGGTTCTAAAATTCGCACCCTTTTGGTTGCTGCAATCGCGACAACTTTAACTGCCTCAGTCGTCATCGGCATGTCCGGCACAGCCTCCGCCGGCGAGACACAAATCGCAGACAACGCACCGCGTTTCATCGTTGAGCAATCTGGCAAACGTGTCGTTAACAATGGTGTTCTTGCCTATAATAAAGGCGATTTCTCAAAAGCCGCCGCCTATAACCGCGATGCCTTACATCAGGGATTGAAAAAATCCCATAAAACTGTTGTCTATAGCAATCAGTGCGCAACACTTGCTTCTCAGGGCAGCTATGAACGTGCATTAGAAGCATGTGATGAAGCTTTGGAATTAATGCCCACCAACTGGCAAGCATTTTCAAATCGCGCTGCCGTTAACTGGCTGACAGGCGACAAAGTACAAGCAAAACTTGATATCAAATCTGCTGAAGCCATCGACGGTACAGCGGCAACGGTCACTTATAATATCAATTTATTTGGCTAATTATTACACTTTGGATTTTCAAGGCGCGTAATAATTATGCGCCTTGAATGTCTACTCATTCATGCAATTGTTTGACGATATCCCATTTCTCTAGCATAGAGGTCATGAGGAGAATTTCATGTCTACTACAATTGATTTATACTGGTCGTTCAGATCGCCCTATTCTTATTTAGCCGTAAAACCGACCATGGCTCTTCGGGAAGAATGGGACATAGATATCAATGTCAAAATCGTCTTGCCGCTTGCCCTGCGCCAGCCTGATTTTTTTGAAAGTCGCGGCCCGCAGTGGATGGGCTATTTGTTTCGAGACATTATCCGACTTGCAGAAATGAGCGGGCAAACTCTTTCTATGCCCCAACCCGACCCCGTAATAACCGACCCTGCCACAGGAACCTTTGCCGCCGAACAACCACTGGTTTGGCGGTTGTCCCGTTTGGGTGTGGCCGCCAATGAAGCGGGGCGCGGATTAGAATTTTTAAACGAGGTTGGAAGCTTGGTTTGGAGCGGGGAAAAATGGCTGGAAGATGGACGGTTGGATGCAGCTATTGAGCGCACTGGTCTGAATTTGGAAGCCATAGAAACTAAGATGGAAACCAATACGGAAACAAAGCGGGTTGATGCGCTTATTCACAGGTACGACAAAGATTTACGCACCGCGGGACATTGGGGCGTGCCAACATTTGTCTTAAACGACGAACCGTTTTTTGGACAAGACCGAATAGATACACTGGCGTGGCGGCTCGGTAAATTGGGTGTTGCCAAAACTAATTAGTCAAATGTATGGCCGCTATCACCGTGTTCATTGGGTTCAGGGTCAGTTTTTAACATAGCATTGACGCCGAAGGCCAAAGCTAATCCCACAGCGAGATAGCTAATGGTAAACGGTAAACTCATGGCCTTGAGCATTCGGTCATAAACACCGAGCAAATATTCCATATCAGGATTATCCATATCAATGGATTCTTGTAAATTTTGAACTTCTTCTGCAATTTCAGGGGATAATATACCGAACAAAAGGCCACCTAAAATATATGAAACCACAAGGAAAATTATGAAAATCAGCAGATATATCCATCCGGACTTGCTGGCATCATGCAGCCTTTTGGCAAATAAACAGCCCCAGCAATAAACCAAAACAAGAGACGCAAAGAATGCTATTACGCCCGCCCCCATACTTATCAACCATGCCTGCCACAACAAAACATTTATGGTTAAAAGGATAACCGCTCCCTTTTTGAAATCATGCGCATTAATACGGCCAGTTGGTGAAAACAATAAACTTCCCATAATATTCTCCTCTTCAATGGGCTTGATAAGAACGGCTAATAGCCGGTTTTGCAAGAAAAACTTGTGTTACTTTGTATGCATTGGGCGCAAACCATAACGATTATCACCCTCCTGTCCCGGTGTAATCGCCAACCAGAGCGTGAATAATGTCGGTAAGATAGCTATGACCCACCGCGCCTTCGGCATGCCTACAGCTAATTTGTCTTGATAGACTTGTAGAACCTTTTTCATTTCCTCTTCATTGCCCGCATATTCAGGATGCGCCATGACGGTATCGAAATATTCTATGCCCCCATAGTTCAAAATCATGAGTAGCCAGATAATTATGATAAGAAAAAACAGTCCAATCAAAGGCCAGAATGAGCGTCCCAAATCGTGTAGTCGCTTGCCATAAAGCGCCATAATAATATGAAAATTAAGGAAGAACAGCGCCAAGGTCAGGAAAAAGTTTACCATCCCCATACCTATTAACCCTAGCCCAAATAGCTGCACGGCGATGAAAGCCGCGAGGCCTGCAACGCCGATGATAAATGAACGGCGCGATATACGTCCAGATGGGGATAAAAACAGTTTTTTCATGCCATGTGCTTTAAAAGCACAGAGAAATTTTGCAAGCCTTAACCGTGTGTTCAAGTCTATATTCTAATACTGTCCGAAAGAACCAAATTCGAGCTATAATGAAATTTATTGCCATATCTTTACTGACAAGCACCGCATTGTTTGTTTTGGCCGCCTGTGAGCGTACTGAAACGGCGTTGATGGAAGAGCCTGAAACACCCAATACGGAGCAGCGTTCAGAGAAAAGTACAGGACAAAGCTCAGAAATACCTGCTGAGCGAGAACAAGTCGCAAAAATTGAGGTGGATACTCCAGAACATCGTACGGAAATTATTGTCACCGAACCTGTTGCCGTTAAAATCACGCCCCAACCAACACCACAACACGCACCACAAGGCCTGCGTAAGTCTAAACCTGCCCGCCCCACTTCGTTTCAGGTACGGCGCTGTATGAATATGGGTAATGCGCTCGAGGCCTCCAATGAGGGCGACTGGGGCTATCGGATTACAGCGCAAGATTTACACATTGTCGCAGCGGCGGGGTTTGATACCGTGCGTATTCCTATCCGCTGGGACGCCCACACATCGCACCGAGCGCCCTATAGGATTGACGCATCATTTACGGCACGGGTCAACACCGTAGTCAGAGACGCACAATTGGTTGGGCTCAGCGTTATTATTGACGTGCACCATTATGAAGATTTGATGGCGCGGCCCGCGCGAGAACAGGAGCGGTTTTTGGCTATCTGGGATCAAATCGCCCGTAATTTTGCGAATGCGCCCGATAATGTCTATTTTGAAGTTCTGAATGAGCCGACCCTGCAACTCAGCAGTGCCCAAGTAAACAATTTATATGCCAACGTTTTGCCGATCATCAGGGCAACTAATCCGAACCGTAAGGTGATATTGGGCGGTAATTCTTGGAACAGTATCGAGAGCTTGGATGCCGTTCGCTGGCCCTTAAATAACGGTAAAACGGATACCAATCTAGTGGCAACTTTCCACGATTACGGCCCACACGCCTTTACCCACCAAGGGGCGGAATGGTCAGAACCTGTTATGCCACTTGGACGAAGATGGGGCGGCCGCGATGACATGGCGGAACTTGCAGAAACGTATACAATCGCCCGAAATTTTAAAGCCAGAACAGGATTGCCCGTCTTTATCGGAGAGTTCGGTGTTATAGACAAGGTTCCTATGGCCGAACGGTTTGCATGGACCAAATTACGCCGCCAAACCATGGAGGCACATGGGTTTTCTTGGTGTGCATGGGATTTTTCAGGCGCATTTAAATCTTATGACATCAATACAAGGCGCTGGTTACCCGGTGCGCAGGACGCCTTTTTTGGCCACTAAAATCCGTGAAAATTAGGTTAGCTATTTATTACACGCTTAATCCAGTTTAGGGGAAGGTATGACCGCACCCAAACCCCTAACCGCAACCCCGTCTGCCGTGCTTAAATGGTCTGACGAGGGCGAGCCTGTAGCGCAAGAATTTGACGATATTTATTTTTCCGTTGACGGCGGCCTCGAGGAAACCAAAGCCGTATTTTTGCAAGGCAGTAACTTACCAAAAGCTTGGCAAGACACCGATGTATTTGTTATTGGCGAGCTTGGATTTGGCTCGGGATTGAACTTTCTAGCCGCATGGGAATTGTGGAATAAAACCAACAAACCCGGACAAAGATTACACTTTTTATCCGTAGAAGCTTTCCCACTTTCAAAGACACAGTTAAGCAGAGCTTTAAAAAAATTCCCAAGCCTAAAACCATTGGTAGATCAACTAATATTCCAGTGGCCCGACCGGGTTAAAGGTGTACACAGACTGCATTTTGGAAGCGTCACTTTAACCCTGTTTCACAGCAATGTTGAGCCTGCATTATCCAGTATGGACGCCAGTATAAATGCGTGGTTTTTGGACGGATTTTCCCCTGCCAAAAACCCGAATATGTGGTCACATAATGTGTTTAAACACATAGCGCGATTATCAGCCCCATCTGCCAGTATCGCCACATTCACTGTCGCAGGACATGTAAGGCGCGGACTGAGCGAAGCGGGGTTCAACGTTGAAAAAAAACCGGGATTTGGCCGCAAACGTGAACGCCTTGAAGCCGTATTTAGCGGCAAGGTTGTCCCGCGTACACCCATCGTCACACCGGTTATTATCGGCGGCGGCATAGCGGGCGCGGCCATTGCTCATGCATTCACAAGCCGCGGTATCACACCGGTTTTAATCGAACCGCACAAAGAATTAGAAACCGCTGCCAGCGGCAATCCTGCGGGATTGATGATGCCTAAATTAGACCTGCAGGACAGGCCCGAATCCCGGTTCTACAATTCCGCGTATTTGTACGCGCTAAACTTATACCGAAGCAAGGGCATCATTCTGGGCGAAGGTGTCCTGCATATGGCGATATCCGAAAAAGAAGAAGAACGGTTCGCAAAAATAATCAACAATCTGGCCTTACCAGAAACCAAAATGAAATTGGTTTCACACGCACAAGCCCAAGATATGTTAAGTTGCGATTTAAGCACAATATACGGCGGGATATACTTCCCCTCTGCGCTGACTATTTCACCAAAACTAAGCACACAGAAATTAAGCGAAAATTGCAAATATATCCGCGCACAAATCACCGAAATAAAGCGGCAAGATGGACGTTGGCAAGTATTGGACAAAGACGGTAAAACCATAGCTAAAACCGATACTTTATTTGTCTGTAACGGCGCAAATATCTTGGACATTTTACCCGTTGATGTGCGCTTTACGCGCGGACAGATTTGTTGGGGTAGTTGCGACAAGTCCGGGCAAGCGTTGATAGCAGGGAATTATGCGACGCCTTTTGAAAATGGCATGCTTTTAGGGGCTACACACGACCATGTCGGCGCGGGCGAAACCACAAAAACCAATGCAGCAGATACCGCAGAAATTTTAGCAAAATACGGCGCTGTCACAGGACAAAAAATTGACGGGGTAAAATGGCAATCTCGGGCAGCCGTGCGGGTGACAACACGCAACACATTACCGATTGCGGCACAGGCTGAAGACGGTCTGTTTGTCTTAAGCGGGTTGGGATCGCGCGGGTTGATGATGGCTCCATTGCTCGCAGAGGCATTGGCATGCAAAGCCCTGAGCGAACCATCACCCTTAGATAAAAGGACGCAAGAGAGGTTTGGGCTAAGTCCAGCATAAAGTTAAGGCATGAAGTTAAGGCTTGAGACATTCTGCTGCCCCAGATAGATTAGCGCAAATTTTAATAAAACGAGGATATTATGAAACTTGAAAAAGGTATTTCGGCAGTGATTACGGGCGGGGCATCTGGTCTCGGCGAAGGTACGGCACGGTTGTTGGCAGCCAAAGGCGTAAAGGTCGGTATTTTTGACATGAACGCTGAGCGCGGCGAGAAAATTGCCAAAGAGCTCGGCGGCGTCTTTGCGCTTGTGGATGTGTCCGACGAAGACAGTGTGGACGCAGGTTTTGCAAAAGTGCGGGCGGTCAATGGTCAAGAACGCATTATGGTCAATTGCGCCGGTATTGCCGGCGGCATGAAAACCGCCTCTCGCGACCGTAAAACCGGAGAAATTCGCGCCCATTCGGCTGGGTTCTTTTCCAAGGTAGTTGCAGTCAACCTTATTGGGACATTTATGTGTACCTCCAAATCTGCGGCAGGCATGATGAGTTTGGACGGCGTAGAGCCGGACGGTGAACGCGGTGTTATTATCAATACGGCCTCTGTGGCGGCTCAGGATGGTCAAATTGGCCAAGTTGCTTATGCGGCCTCAAAAGGCGGCATTTTGTCTATGGCACTTCCCGTAGCCCGCGACCTTGCCCGTGAAGGCATTCGCTGTAACACAATATTACCGGGGTTTTTCGAAACGCCGATTTATGAGCAAATGAAGCCAGAGGTCAAAGATGCTCTGCGCGCTTATGTACAATTTCCGGCACGGTTTGGTACCACCGAAGAATACGCCGAGCTGGTCACCACACTTTGTGAGCAGGTTTACATTAACGGCGAATATATCCGGGCTGATGCCGGTGCCAGAATGCCACCGCGTTAGTTGAGCACGAGGCCAAATTATATCATCATAAAGATACACATGCGCTTATGTTTCCGGCGCCTAAAACGATAATGTGCCAGAATGCCACCGCGTTAGTTGGATATAAAAACCTAATTAAATCACCTTAAAGATACACATGCGCTTATGTTTCCGGCACCTGAAACGGTAATGTGCCAGAATGCCACCGCGTTAGATGGGGCAAAGACATTCGATTACCCGCTTTGACTATAAAAGAGCTATAGAGATGATGAAACTGTATAGATTTCTTGCTGAAATCAATCTTTTAGTCTAATAGCTTCGCTGTTCGGAACAAGTTTCCGCTAATAAATCATAATAGGGGGAAATATTATGCACTTTAAGAAAATGCTTTTTATCACTGCTTTGACATTCGGTTTTGCAACATCTGCGGCCAATGCTCAGGAGCAAACAAATGAGGGCGCACAAGCCGCGCCCGCGCCTATAGAGGCCGTAGTTGAAGAAGTCATAGAGACTGTGACTGATGAGGCTGCAACTGATGAAGTTATGACAGAAGCGGCACCAGAAGCGCTGCCAACAAAAGCCACAGGCCCAGAGGGCATGTGGACGCGCAGAAAAAATGGCAATCAGGTCAAAGTAGAGTTTCGTGATGATGCTATGTATTGCACCATTATCAACCGCACGAAAAAAAGTGGTGATGCCAAAAAAGACTTCGAAATGTGCCACGGCATGACGGCCGTTGAAGATGCCTGGAAAGGCAAAAAGATGAAGCACCCTGAAATGCCGGGCTTCATGACTTTCAAAGGCACCGTGACCGTTGACGGCGATGTTCTTAAAATCAAGGGCTGTGCAGGTATATGCGACAGCGAAGAATGGGACCGCGCTCCAGCAGAAGGCTAGCTCGACATTAATTAAAGTATACTGACTTCCAATAAAAAAGGCGTGCCGTGGGGCACGCCTTTTTCGTTTGTGATTGGGATTTATTCCGCAAAATCATGCTCAATATGTGCAGTAAAATTCACAGTCGGACGGCGCAGGACAAGTTTTGCAAGGCCCCGTCTGATATCTGCACCAATACCGTAAAGAGCGGGCACAAAAAACAAGGTTACGAACAAAGCGAACAACACACCAAAAGCCAAAGCAATACCGATAGGGATCAACCATTGCGCTTGGATAGATCGTTCCATCATCAGTGGTACTAGACCAACAAATGTAGTTAGGGATGTGAGCAGAATCGGGCGGAACCGCTTGGTACCGGCCTCGATCAAGGCTTGGGCCCCGTCCATACCTTTAGCGCGGAGTTTATGCACATAATCCAGCAAGACCAAATTATCGTTCACCGCCACCCCGGCCGCAGCACTTATACCCAAATAGGACATCAATGACAAAGGTTGCCCCATGAGCAAATGCCCGATGATTGCGCCCGTGAAACAGAACGGCATGGCCGCCAGCAATATTAACATAGGCTCGAAATAAGACCTAAATGCGATAGCGATCAAGAAATATGCCACACCAACTGCAATGGCCAACAGGAGGAAAATCTCTTGCATAAACTCGGCCTCGCCTTGGGCACGACCAATATTACCACGTGTGATATCCGGATGACGCAGATCAAAGTTTGTGAAAAAATCCTCCTTAAGCGTATCGCGGATTTCGTTGATGCGTTCCGGTAGAACCTCCGCAGATACAATGATTGCCCGTTGCCGTTCCCGGCGTAGAATTTGCGAAATCCCTTTATCAAACCGTAAATCAGCAACGGTTGCCAAAGGCACTTCTCGCCCATCGTTGGTACGGATACGAATTTGGCCAAGGAAGTCCAAGCTCTCACGGTCACTGCGCGGGTAACGCACATAGACACGCACGTCTTCGCCGTCCCTTGGTAAGCGCTGTACTTCTTCACCAAAGAAACCTTGGCGTACCTGACGAGCAACAATGGCAGAAGTAATACCGAGCGCTTCTGCACCGGGTTTCAGCTCGAAACGAACCTCATCAGCGCTACTTTCACTATCATTGATGACATTGAACACGCCTTCATAGGACCGTAATTTTGTCATCAAATCATCTGCGGCTACTGCCAGCGCATCCAAATTATTGGAATTCAGCACATATTGGATGGCTGGATCATTGTTGTCATCCTTGTAATTGACTTCTATTTTTTCGGCGTCCGGTACTTCGCCGATCAGAATTCGTAAACGATCAGCCGTTTCTTTGGCCGTTAAGCTACGGGTTTCCGGCGGGACAAGTTTGACGAGAGCCAATACCTGATTATCCCGTGAACGCGTGTACCAGTTTTCAATCAACTTACCTTCACCTGAAGTACTTTGGTTGATCTCCTCAACCAGCGCTTTTTCAGCCACCTGAATTTTCTTCAATACCTGCAATGTACGCGAGTATGGCGTGCCTTCTGGCAAATCGACGGTAATGGATATTTGATCAGACTCGCTTTCTGGCATGAATGATGTTTTGACAATGCCGTTAGTCAATAGGCCTACAGATAACACCATAGCAGCGATAAATGATGACGCCGTTAAGTAGCGGTGGCGCAGGGCAAATATCATGAGCGGTCTGTACCAGTTTCGAGCGACCCACATTAGGCTATTGGCCAAACTGGTCTGCAAACGGGTCAACGGGTTTTTAGGATTTACAGGCTTGAGATGCGCCAAATGAGCTGGCAATATCAATAAACTTTCAACCAAGGAGAACGTTAGAACTAATATGACCACGAGAGATATCGCACGGGTAAATTCTTTGGTCGCCCCCGATAAAAACATCCATGGTGCAAAGAAAATCATGGTTGTCAGGACGGCAAAAATAACGGGCTTAATCACCATTTTTGTACCGTTTACGGCCGCTTCTAGCCCGGTCTCGCCTTCTTCGGTTTTTGCATGTATCGCCTCCCCGACAATGATGGCATCATCTACAACTACCCCCAGCACCAGTAAGAATGCAAAGGTGGAGATCATATTAAACGAAACCCCGTTCATGGGCAGAAATGCAAGACCGCCTGCAAATGCGACAGCAATGCCCACAGACACCCAAAATGCAACACTGAAACGCAGGAACAAAATCAAGGTGAGAAACACCAAGACAAGACCCATTGCAAAATTAGAACTAATCGTATCCATCCGGCCTGCGTAAACCTCTGAGTTATCATTCCACAGTGTCATAGTGATGCCGTGAGGGAGGTCGTCAGCGGCGGTTTTAATATACCCTTTCACCGCTTCGGCCATTTTAACGATATCCATGTTGGGACCGCTCATGACCTGCACCAAAATTGTGTGCTCACCATTGACCGTAGCCATAAGATCAACCTGCTCGAAACCGTCTACGACTGTGGCAACATCAGATACACGCACCACTGCACCGCCCGCCGTCTGGCGGACAATAATATTTTCAAATTCTTCGCGTGTGTCGGCAAGGTTACGGGTTCTAAGCTGTACATTACCAATGCCAGTGCGCACTGTACCAGAGGATGAATTGACCGATGTGGCGCGAATGGCTGTGGCCACTTCTTCCAAGGTCATACCGTAAGATTTAAGCGCCGTTTCTGATACCTCAATAGATACTTCTTCCCCACGCACGCCGAACAGATTAACTGCTGGCACATAAGGCAAAAGCGCAATTTCGCGGCGAATTTTTTCTGCCGTGCGCTTCAGGAGCCGTTCATCAACTTCGCCGGAAACGGCAATTCGGATGATCTCATTGCGACTATTGAATTGCCGGACAACTGGCTGTTCGGCGGCACTTGGGAATGCGCTTATAGCATCAACTTTTTGCTTTATCTCTTGAACAAATGCAGCTCCGTCTAAATCTTGTTGGCCACGAATAAACAACGACCCATTGCCCTCTGAGGCAACAGACCAAAGTTGATCAATCCCTTGGATTTGAGAAACCGCCTCTTCCAAACGCACAACAATTTGCTCTTCTATATCTTGGGGTGACGCGCCTAGCCAAGTAACGTTTACTTGGGCACCAGGCACTGTGATATAAGGCTCCATTTCTTTTTCGATGGTGAAGAAACTAACCAGCCCGCCGATCAAAATAATGATCATCAGCAGATTAGCGGCGACTTTATTGTCCGCCCACCATGTAATTATTGCGTTCATGGTTGTGTACCTTTATTTTCCGTGGTGTTTTCTGCGGACTTAATCTCACCATATGTATTTTTTGTATTTGCGTTTTCAGTAAAGTCAGCAAGTTCAATTTTCATACCGTCAGCCACGCCGCGAATGGGGGAAGTTATCACCTTCTCACCGGAGGACAGGCCCGTAGTGATCACCACCATATCCTTCGTGGATGAAGCAACTTTGACCGTACGTATGGACAAGGTCTTATCTTTATTGGCGATATAAATGGTGTCAGACCCACGTAGGGCGGTGCGCGGCACAACAATACTGTTGACAACTTCACGGCCATCTATTTTCACATTTACAAACAGGCCCGAAGCAAGCGGAACGCCGCCGTCAGCACCTTTGCCGTACGGGTCCGCAACTTCGGCGTAAGCGAATAGGACGCGTGTTGCCGTATCATAGCTTGAACTAATCCGTGCTATATGTCCCTGCCATGTGTGAGGTTGTCCCGCTACAATGGCAGAAAGCTCTACGTCTGGACCAGGTTTGGTTTTTGTCGAGATAAACCCGATACCGAGGCCAAGTCTGGCCATATCAATGTCGGTCAAAGGCAATTTCACTTCTGCAATAGCTACGCCGTAAACGCGGGCAATATTTTGTCCTGCTGATATTGTATCACCAAGGCTTACCATTTTTTCGCGAACGCGACCATCAAATGGTGCATAAACAACCGTACGGCTTTGTTGTAATTTGGCTTCTCCGAGTTGTGCTTGAGCAGAAGCTAGCCGTGCACGGGCTTCTGCCATTTGCGGCTCCCGCAAGGTCAGCGCTGATGCTTGACCCTCTCCAAGGTCTTCCCAGTCGCGCCTAGCAATATCTGATTCGGATATTTCGCGGGTCAATACGGTTTGTGCTTGCGCTACATTGGCTTCTGCCTGCGTTACCCGCAAATCATATTCAGCCGGGTCGAGACGTATAATGACCTGACCCCTTTTAAAGTGGCCACCTTCTAGAAAGCTGGGGGCTAACCATTTAACGCGCCCGCCCACTTGTGCGGCTAGGTTAATCTCCGTGCGAGGACGTACCTCACCTTGGGAATTTACGGATAATTCGACCGAACGCGTCACAGCAGATGCCGTAACCACAGGGGTAGCCGTCGGCGGTTCATTTTTGGTTTCCGCTTTAGGCTTTAATTTGCCCATATACATAACACCGCCGACCGCCAAAGCCAAAACGACTAAGGGGAGAACAATCTTTAAAGATCTCTTAAAAAACCCTGCTCTTGGACGCCCAGCGTTTATATTATCATGTGCCATTTTGACCTCTTTGCTTTAAATTTTCTTTCCTTATAAACATTTATTATCGTAAATCAATAATTATTATTGTTTTTCAATAATTATATTTCGATAAACAAGATGTTAATAAGGTCATAAAATCTATATATTTGCGCTAAGCTACCCAATTACAGTCGAAAAGAAGGGATTTTTCAATGAATTCAAACATTGTTAAGCACTAACAGTCATACTTTGTTAGAAACACGCTGTGAGCGATCTCAGCTAAAACTGTATCAGAAGAGATTTACTATGTACCGCAAAGCCCTATTTTCCGCCGCACTCCTTGTCATTAGCACAGCAATGCCTGTTTACGCCTTGACCGCCACACAAACCGTTGAGCGTGAAGTCGTTATATCGAATGCAGATGGTAGCCAGACGGTTTCACGGATTGTGGCCGATAAAGTTACGCCTGGAGATAAAGTAATTTATTCGTTGCAGTATTTTAATGATGAAGCTGAACCCGCTGAAAACATAGTACTTGTCATGCCTATTCCTTCCCAAGTCGACTTTATTGAAGGCAGCGCTGATTTTAATGGCGTAAACAGTACTTTCTCGGTTGACGGCGGTAGAACATTTGCCAACCGGGCTGATTTGCAAGTTGTTCGAGACAACGGCACTGCTACAGCTGCCACAGCGAACGAAATAACGCATATTCGCTGGACAGTCAGTGCTGCTATTTCCCCAAACACAGGCGGAACACTCTCTTTCAGTGGGCGTTTGCAGTAGAAACGCCAACTTTAGCAAATTTACTTCCCTGCCATTTCACATGCATAGGTTTTATTCAAAACCACTTCCTTTTACAAGCGGTGCGGCCATATGATGCCGTTTTTACACCTCTTAACAGGAACACAATCTCAGATTAACCTCATTTTTACCATGGCGATAAGCACGGTTTTAACCATTTTCATCTAAATACTGTCCCATCACTATTAGAAAAGGAACGTGGGATGACTAATTTTAACTTAATGACAAGGGGGCTGCTGGGGGCATCAGTGATTTCTTTGTTTGTTGCATCGAACGCATATGCGGGCGGTACGGCTGCTGGGACAAATGTACAAAATACATTTACACTTAACTATGATGTGTCCGGTACGGCACAGACACAAATTGATAATACGGCTTCACCAACGGAATTTACCGTTGACCGCTTGGTCGACTTGACCGTTGCCAGCAGTGGCAACACAAATGTCGCGCCTGGTTCACTTAATCAGGATTTGGTATTTTCACTGACCAATAACGGCAATGACACGCAAGCATATGATTTCTCGCTCGTAAATGAGGGCGGCGATGATTATGATACAACAGGTCTGAATATTACCTATTACGCCGATGACGGCGACGGTATTTTTGAGCCAGGTGTAGATGACGGTGCTGGAGTAGCTTACACACCGGGTAGCGGTGCGGCATCTTCCGATTTAGCAGCTGATGCGATTATCTGGGTTGTTGTAGACGGCGATATTCCTGCCGCTCGTGTAGATACAGATACATCTGATATAACACTTGTTTCTGATACACTTGATCCAACGACGGGCGCATCGCCTGGTACCGCTGTAACTGCTGATGCTGGTGGCAACACCCTTACAGGTGCTGCTGAAAACGTATTGGCAGACGGTTCTGGTACCGCCAACGAAAGTTCAAATGCTGGCGACCACTCTGCTACTGGTACATATGTTGTTGCGTCCGCTGATTTAAGTGCAGGTAAGACTGTTAGTGTCTTCACACAAGACGGGACCGGTTGCACAACTATTCCAGGTACAGCGGGTGTTGGCGACCAATACTCAGTACCCGGCGCGTGTATTGAATACGTGATTTCGACCACAAATAACGGGGCAACCGCTTCTGCGACAAGTCTAGCAATCTCTGACGTCTTAGCAGACGAACTTGAATTTATTAACGCTGCATCTAGCGGCTTTACGGGCGGTACTTTCACACAACCTGCAACCAATACGG
>JAJFFM010000222.1 GCA_021776675.1 Robiginitomaculum sp. | reverse complement strand
GTACCAGTGTGATAAATAGGTGACAATGATTGAAGAACAAGAAACAGACTCGAGGCAAAAACGGACACCGCGCGTGTTTCTCAATGCCTTGTTTGGCTTATTTTTTACGCTAGCAGCTACATTGACAGGCATTGGTGCTTTAATGGCATTGTCAGGCGATGAAGGGCAGGCTGCAAATGCATTACCAAGTTTGTGGGCAAACCTGGCTCTTGTCGTCACACTTGGCATATATTTAGTTTTCCGCTTACGCACAGTATTATTTAGTACAGATGCGGGCCGAACGGCGCCGCATCTACATCGCCGTTTCGTATTAATTTTTTCACTAGGTGCATTATTGCCTGCAATTTTGGTGGGTGTGTTTTTTACTACACTTGTGAGCAGGAATTTCACCGAGATATTCGGTCCTACAGTTCGCCAAACTATGGAAAATTCACGTGATGTATCCTCTGTTTATTTACTCGTGGAAAAAGACAAAATAGAGCAATCCACAAAAGAAATTGCTGTTGATTTGAATAGAGAAGAAGCACTTCTACCTTTCCGAATTACTTATACTGCCTTCTTGATTAATCAGGCTATTTATCGAGAAGTTTTAGTTGTTTATGTTATTGATGGAGACGGTCGGATACTTGCCCAAGCAGAAGGCCCACAATCGCCAGACTATCTATCCCCAAGCAACGAAACAATGGAACTTGCTAAAAAAGGCTCCATGACAATATCGAGCCGAAATGATGTTGATATGCTCGTCGCGCTTTATAAGTTGGAAAATTATGAAAATGCATATTTATATACGGGACGTTATCTAAAGCTTGGTGTACTTGCTAACATTGATCTCATTAACGAAGTTGAAGCCTCTTTAGATAGTTATGATGGTAGTTATGATGCTTTAAATACGGTTTTTCTACTGACCTATATAGAAGTAGCTCTGTTAATTTTATTTGCGGCAATTTGGTTCGGCTTGCTGCTTGCTAACCGCATAGTCTCGCCGCTCGGGGAGATGGTCAATGCAGCGGAGAAAGTCCGTGCGGGGAATCTTGACACACGGGTTGGCGTATCTGGTGTATGGGACGAGATTGGTGATCTTGCCAATGCATTTAACCGCATGACCAGACAGCTCTATACCCAACGCGAAGACCTTGTTCGCGAACACAATATTTCGGAACAACGTAGAGAGTTTTCAGAAGCCGTCCTATCGGGTGTCAGTGCAGGGGTTATAGGCTTAACACCTGAAGGTAAAATTACGATCATCAACACGTCCGCCGAAACACTACTTGGGCTACGCGCGGTTGATGTTGTTGGTGCTCCTTTATCACTTGTACTGCAAAGTTTCTTGCCTGCATTTACGCGTGCCAAAGATGATATAGATAACCAGGCTGATGATCAGGTTAATATAGAGACTTCGAGAGGAACGCGGAACCTAGATATTCGTATTTCTTCTTATAAAGATGATCAAGCGGATACAGGCTGGGTGATAACTTTTGACGATATTACGCGTCTGGTTGCAGCACAGAGACATTCTGCATGGCGAGAAGTCGCACGACGGATTGCCCACGAAATCAAGAACCCGCTTACGCCAATACAATTATCTGCAGAACGATTAGGGAAAAAGTTTAGTGCAGAGATAAAGTCTGATCCAGAGACCTTTAACAACTGTACACAGACTATTATTCGTCAGGTTTCAAATTTAGGAAATATGGTTGATGAATTTTCCGCCTTTGCCCGTATGCCAGCCCCTATATTGGAACCTGTTAACTTACATACATTGCTAACTGACACCTTATTTGCTTCACAGGTTGCTTTTCCGGAAATTCAGTTTGTTTATAAAAAGAACAAAGCATCTGAGGTTGAAATTCTATGTGATGAAAGGTTAATTTCTCAAGCTCTGACAAATATTTACAAGAATGCAGGTGAGTCCATCTATCGGCGTATTGATGCTACCGGACAAGAAAAACTTGATGGAAAGATTAACACGAAAATTACCATTGATGCGGAAATGATTTGTATTGATATCATTGATAACGGGCAGGGATGGCCCGAGCAAGATAGAAACAGGTTGCTTGAACCGTATATGACAACGCGCGACGAAGGTTCAGGTCTAGGCTTGGCCATTGTTAAGCGTATTGCAGAAGACCACGGAGGCAGCTTAGAGTTGATCAAAACATCCACTGGTTTAATCGGTGCACAAGTTCGTATTTGTTTGCCCAGATTAGATAATTCTTCAACTCAACAATTGACCAATGTACACACAACTTCCTCAATTAAAGGAGAAATTACGTCATGAGTTTCGAAATATTAGTTGTTGAAGACGAAGATGATATAAGAAGCCTAATTGCAGGTATATTATCTGATGAAGGTTTTCCTGTGCGAGAAGCGAATGGTAGTGCCCAAGCTCTTAGTGAGTTTAAGTCTCGCAAACCGTCCTTGGTAATTATGGATGTATGGCTTAAAGGTTCTAATATGGACGGCATTGAACTTATGGATGTGTTCAAAAAAACTGATCCTGATATTCCAATCATTATCATTAGTGGCCATGGTACTGTGGAAACTGCTGTCTCTGCTATCCGCAAAGGTGCTTATGATTATATTGTCAAACCATTTCCAAGTGAAAAACTATTGATTACGGCAAAACGAGCTATGGAAACAGTGCTACTAAGACAAGAAAATGCGGATTTAAAAGGGCGGGCTGTACTTGAAGAAAGTTTAATTGGTTGCTCGTCGGTGATTTGCCAATTGCGCCAAAAGATTGACCGTATAGCACCGACGAATAGTCGAGTGCTAATATCTGGACCTTCTGGAGCAGGGAAAGAACTGATAGCAAGATTGCTGCATGCAAAATCAGATAGATCCAATGGCCCATTTCATGCCGTCAATGCAGCATCCATGGTGCCAGAACGGGTAGAAGAAGAACTTTTCGGGATTGAAGATGATAATGGAAATGCTCTTAAAATCGGACTTTTGGAACGTGCACATTTTGGAACTTTATACTTGGATGAAGTTGCAGACATGCCAAATGAAACACAAAGTAAATTATTGCGGCTGCTAGTAAACCAGCGTTTCCAACGTGTAAGTGGGCAGAAAGACGTTCAAGTTGATGTGCGGATTATTACGTCAACCTCAAGGGATTTAGAGAAAGAAACAAAACTTGGCCGCTTCCGCGAAGATTTATATCACCGCCTCAATGTTATGCCGTTGACAGCACCTCCTCTTATGGAACGCCGTGAAGATATTCCTGAGCTAGTAAGTTACTTTATTGGAAAGCTAACATCATCAACTGGACTGCCACCACGAAGTGTTGGTGATGATGCGATGGCAGCATTGCAAGCACATGATTGGCCGGGTAATGTTAGGCAATTAAAAAATAATGTTGAACGTTTGTTGATATTAGCAGGTGGTGAGCCAGGGGATCCGATTACTCTTAATTCATTGCCGGAAGAAGTCTCAGTTGTGCGACAAACAACCAGTGCACAAGATAGTGACAGGATTGTTTCCTTGCCGCTACGTGACGCTCGTGAGCATTTTGAGCGGGAGTATTTACAGGTGCAAATTGAAAGGTTTGGTGGTAATATTTCTCGTACGGCTGCATTTGTTGGTATGGAAAGATCAGCATTGCACCGTAAACTTAAATCTTTGGGGATAAAATCCTCCATAAGATCGTCAGGTACGACGGAGGGTTAAAGATATGGATATTATCATTTGTGGAGCTGGCCGGGTTGGGTACGGAATTGCCAGGAGGTTATCTACTGAAAATAACTCAATCACCGTCGTAGATTTATCTGCAGACCTCATTCAGAGTATTTCTACAGAACTAGACGTGCGCGGTATTGTTGGACACGGTGCCCATCCGAGTACACTAAAAAAAGCCGGAGCAGAAACGGCTGATATGATTATTGCTGTGACCTATTCCGATGAAGTCAATATGGTAGCTTGCCAAATCTGTCATTCACTATTTGGTACACCTATAAAAATTGCTCGCGTTAGAGCACAAGATTATCTGGAAGAGAAATGGCAGGATTTATATTCTCGTGAAAACATGCCGATAGATATTATCATTTCACCAGAGATTGAAATTGGTAAAGCCATTCTGAGGCGCTTGAATACTCCTGGTGCTTTTGATGTTGTTCCATTTGGCAACGGTTTGGTGCAGCTCATTGGAATTCAGGTGGATGAAGATTGCCCGATTACCAATATGCCTATTCAACAAATCAGTGAGCTGTTCCCAAATTTAAAAGCGTCACTAGTTGGGGTATACCGCGATGGGCAATTTTTTGCTCCCGATCCTGACGACCAATTGGCTGATGGTGATAACGCTTATTTTGTGTCCGAATCCGCTCACGCTGGGCGCCTCTTGGACATTATTGGCTCTAATGAAGAAAAAGCTCGACATGTGGTTATTATTAGCGGCGGAAATGTTGGCTCTTATGTCGCACGTGAGCTGGAAAAAGTTTCAGGCGTGCGGGTACGTATTATTGAAGCTGACAAGGCCCGGGCTGAGGCAGCTGCTGAACAATTAAAAAATACAGTCGTTCTATGTGGTGATGCACTCAGCGCCATCGTTCAAGAGGAAGCAGGGGTGCGTGACGCCCAAAGCGTATTGTGCCTAACCAATGATGATAAGACTAATATTATAGCAGGTATTATGGCAAAATCGTTTGGTGCTGGACAGGTGTTCAGCCTTATTAATGATACATCATTGTTGGATATAAAGGCATCTCTGGACATTGATATGATAATTGATCCGCGTGCTACAACCGTATCTTCTATTCTCCGTCATGTTCGCAAAGGGCGTATTCTTGATGTATTTGCACTAGAAGGCGGTGCAGCTGAAGTTATGGAAGGTGAGGTACTTGATACGTCACCATTGTCCGGGAAAACTCTAGAAGAAGCGTCTATACCAGACGGCATTGTTATTGGTGCTATTATCCGCGATGGTAATGTTTTACAGCCTGCTCCGGACTTAACAATCTACACCCATGACCGTATTGTGCTGCTAGCTGACATTAGTGCACTTAAACATGTGGAGCATTTGTTCCGTGTCAGTGCAGATTATTTTTAGTCTAACTGGGTAAAGGGAAGACTGAGATGGCCTATTCGCGAATATTTCTATGGCTTGGTTATGCTCTAATATCCTGCGCTATACTCATGCTGATTTCTGCAGTTGGAGGATTAATATATAGAGAATTTGTAGAAGCCCAAATGTTCTTATCAATCGCATTCATAATCGGCGTAATTGGTTTTATTATTATTTTTGTAGGCCAAAATGCACCGACCCGTGAAAGTACGCGTGACGCATTGGTATTGCTAGTGTTTTTCTGGCTCTTAGTACCTTTGATTACTTGCTTACCATATTTATCGCTTCCAGAAGTACCGGGCTTTGCAATCGCTTACTTTGAAGCCGCATCAGCAACCACGACTACAGGTGCATCTACACTTAACCCTGACACTCTGCCAAAATCATTCTTACTCTGGCGATCACTATTGCAATGGAGCGGTGGCGTTATGGTTGCGACATTTGCAGTTGTTATATTGGCTGCACTAAACTTAACTGGTATAGGCGAACACAGGTCGGCGCTATTTACACTCCGAAGAGGGGAAATATTTTCTCGTTTGCTCGGGATTGGTAGATTGGTAGCGTTTTTATATGCGGTGATTACGCTCGTCTGTTTTATTTTTCTAGTCATTTCAGGTACACCAGTATTTGAATCTGTTTGTCTTGGATTAAGCGCTGTGTCCACAGGGGGGCTTACACCTAGAAGCGGGCCTATGGCTGAATATGTATCGGGGTTTGGTGGATTAGTACTGGCAGCTACTTGTTTGCTTGGCGCAGCGAATGTTTCTGTGTTGTGGGATGTTGTTCGAAGGCGGAACCTTATGTCTATGCGTGAGACATTTATGAATATTGAGCACAGAGGTATTTTTGCAATAATTATAATTTTATTGCTAACGGGCTTTCTATCCACCGGCGCTGCACATTTGTATACCGTTCTCGTAGAAGCCGCATATATGGCAAGCTCTACCGGTTTTGATTACCATGTTATTGGTATTGATA
>JAJFFM010000221.1 GCA_021776675.1 Robiginitomaculum sp. | reverse complement strand
TTTGAAATGATGTTTGAGGTATTTCGCGATCATCAAGGCAAAACTATCAAAGCGGGCGATTTAATTTATACCAGTTTCTCCCCGCGCGGAAAAAAGTCAGAGTTTTACCTATTTGAAAATGCCAAAGGTCGCGAGGGATATTACGACGAAAACGGAAAAGGTGCCAAACGCATGTTGATGCGTACACCCGTTAACGGCGCCAGACTATCATCACGTTTTGGTCGGCGTAAGCATCCTGTACTTGGCTACCGCAAAAGCCATACGGGCGTGGATTTTGCCGCACCGCGCGGCACACCAATTATGGCTGCCGGTACGGGAACCATTACTCGCGCCAATAGATTTAGCACTTACGGCAATTATGTCAGCATTCGCCATTCAGACGGTTTTGTAACCGCCTATGCCCATATGAAGGGCTTTGCGCGCGGTATCAAAAAAGGTCGGCGTGTCATCCAAGGTCAAACTATTGGTTATGTGGGGACAACGGGTCGCTCAACCGGGCCGCACTTGCATTATGAAGTGCATAAAAAGGGCCGCAAAATAAACCCTATGACTTTGTCGACATTGTCAGGTAAGCCGCTGCTCAAAGCTGATCGTCCCGCGTTTAAAAACCGCATGACAGAGATCATCGCCGAGAAAGCCCAAACTGACTTAGCTATTCTTCCGCAACTATTTGATGCCGAACCAGTGCAAGTAGTTGAAGCCATCGTTGAAGAGACACCTGCTCCAGACGCTCAATAGCTCTCCCATATGTGTTGCACATTGTTTAATGTGTGAGGTCCGTATCCGGCGCGTATATTTACAGTGCCAGTGTAGTTGTGTATTTAATAAATAGCAGACGGACCATCATACCGAACGGGGAGCGCGACAGATGACATTTAGAATATCAGCATTGCAAGCAGAACAATTTGCAGATTTCTTACCCCTGACAGATATTGAGCTAGAGCCACATAGCGTTCAAAGAATAACTGTTGATGCTAAGCCTGGTTTCCCCTGCCGTGTAAGTTTAAAGGAAGCCGATATAGGTGAGACTGTGTTGCTCCTTAATTTTGTTCACCACAATCATAGTTCACCCTACCGTTCCTCACATGCAATATATGTGTGTGAAAGTGCGCGTCAGGCATTTCCATTGGCGAATACAATACCTGATGTATTGCAAAGCAGGTTGATATCTGTACGCGGGTTCAATTCTAAGCATAACATGGTCATGGCAGATGTTGCTGAGGGAAGCGAACTAAGTGATATTATACAAGGGTTTTTTAATAATATGAGCATTGCCTATTTACATTTGCACAATGCTAAGCAGGGTTGTTATGTTGCGCGGGTAGACCGGACATAGTTTTGCAAGTCTAATTAAATGGAAGTCACTTGCGCTTTTCATTATCAGGCCTATGTTGAAACTGTAGTTTTAACAGGAGGCCGCCGTGCTCGATTTATTCAAACAATTTCTTTCCTTTCAAAAGCTGATGAAAGACAGACTTGTCGCTACGTTTTTCTTTTTGGGACTTGTGGTCATCGCATTTGGATTTTTGGGTGATTTATGGCACGCCTTTGAAAACCTATTTGACGGCGCACCGATTAGCGCATTTATTTTATTCTTTGCGGCGTTCTTCCAAATTTTATTTTTGTTCGTGCTCTTGCGTTTGATCAGTGAATTGATGATTGCCGTGTTCCATATCAATGACAATCTATCTCCGGACGGCGGCAAGGGCGAAACTGCAGATATTGACGTTTTTGAAACCACCCGCGATGCGGCAAATAAGGCGGCTAAGTCTGCAAGCTCTGTCACCAAGACGGCTTATGAGAAAACCAAAACTAAAATAGCTGAACGCGGTAAAGATGACGATGATTACCCCGACTATGACGACGTCACACCACCTAAGCCAAAGGCTAAGCGTAAGCCTGTAGCCAAGAAAACGGCAGCCAAAAAACCTGCTGCGAGAAAAGCCCCAGTCAAGAAGGCTGCGGCTAATAAGGCACCTACAAAGAAAGCACCGGCTAAGAAGCCAGCAGCTAAAAAACCTGCAGCTAGGCGCAAAACTACACCGAAGAAGTAGGTTGGGAATTCGACAACTTAGCTTAGCCAGTTATTTAATTTTGTGCTTACTGCCTGTTTTCACGTGGGCTAATACCGCCGCTCAAGAGAATACTTGTACATACCATACTTATAAATGGAATGTGCAGAGCAAGTCTGCTGTTGAACGGCGCTTAGTTGAAAAGCCATATAGTGCACTGACACCACAGGAACGAGATGCTAGCAGTGGATGTTCAGTTTGTCTTGAAGATCAGCTACAAATCACGCTCAGAAATGGTGTTAAATTTAAGATGTGCGCTGTGTTAGCTGAACGGACAGAGACAACACTCAACCGTTTATTAGTACGTGGCGAAATTATTGACAGTGTTACTGGGTATAGAGTTGGGCTTACACGTGGAGATGTAGACTCGAATGGTAACCGCACAGAATATTCAAACCATTCTTTCGGTATTGCACTGGATATCAATGCAGATATGAACGGACTTTATGGCAACTGCATTCCGTTTAACGAGGGCTGCGAACTCCGCAAAGGTGGGCGCTGGCAACCCAATTATTTCGGCGGGTTGCATAAAGATAAACCCACGGTTCGTGCTTTCAAAAGTATAGGTTACAAATGGGGCGGCGAAATAAAAGGTCGCCAAAAAGATTTCATGCACTTTTCCCCTAGCGGGTATTAGATAGTGAAAACCCGACCTTGAAGGTTTATGACGGGATTTTCTTTGAATAGTTTATGCTCGGTTGGTAGCCGTTCTTAATAGCCCGCTTTGGCCAACTCAGCTTCCAGTTCCGGTACGGCGTTGAACAGGTCTGCGACCCAACCGTAATCGGCTATCTGACAAATAGGCGCGTCTTCGTCTTTGTTAATAGCGACGATGATTTTACTGTCTTTCATACCGGCCAGATGCTGAATAGCACCAGAGATACCCACGGCGATATAAAGCTCTGGGGCGACGACTTTACCCGTTTGACCAACTTGATAATCATTGGGAACATAACCCGCATCAACTGCGGCGCGTGAAGCACCAACGGCGGCGCCGAGTTTATCAGCAACTTTTTCGATAATGGCGAAGTTCTCGCCGGAACCCATGCCGCGTCCACCAGAAATAACGATCTTTGCGGCGGTAAGCTCTGGGCGGTCTGATTTAGATAGCTCTTCACTAACGAATTCGGAAGTTGTCGGGGTCGCCGGATCAGCGATAGTTTCCACAGATGCGGAACCACCTTCTTCGGCAGGTGTAAATGCGGTTGGGCGCACTGTGATAACTTTTTTGTCGTCAGATGATTTAACCGTTGCCATAGCATTACCCGCATAGATTGGACGGACAAATGTGTCATTGCTTTCTACGCCTGAGATTGAGCTAATTTGCATAACGTCAAGTACGGCGGCGATACGCGGCATAAAGTTTTTGCCTGTCGTGGTATCGGGTGCAAGTACGGCATCATAACCATCCATCAAAGGCACGATCACCTCTTGCATGGCTTCGGCCAATTGACGTTTTAAGGAGACATGGTCACACGCGAGCACTTTTCGCACGCCTGCGATTTTTGCAGCTTTTGCAGCAACATCTTTGACGTCTTTACCGGCAACCAGAATATCCACATCGCATCCCATATCTTTGGCTATTGCGAGGGCAGCCGTTACTGTTTTGTGAGTGGCATCCTTTAGAGTTTCATTATCATGTTCTGCGACAACTAATACGGCCATTAGATCACTCCTTCGGATTTAAGTTTTGCAACAAGTTCAGCTGCGTCTTCTACTTTTACACCAGCGGTGCGACCAGCAGGTTCAGCAACTTTAACTGTGGTCAAGCGCGGCGAAATATCCACGCCGTAATCATCAGTTGTTTTTGCATCAATAGGCTTGCGCTTGGCTTTCATGATATTTGGTAAGCTGGCATAGCGTGGTTCGTTGAGGCGTAAATCAACTGTGATGACTGCGGGTAGGGTAACTTTGATAGTTTGAATGCCGCCGTCAACTTCACGGCCAACGGTTAAGCTATCGCCGTTCTTTTCCACAGAGTTGGCAAAGGTGGCTTGTGGCCAACCCAGGAGTGCAGCCAACATTTGTCCGGTCTGGTTGCTGTCATCATCAATGGCTTGCTTACCAAGGATTACCAGATCAGGTTTTTCTTCTTCGACAATAGCCTTCAAGATTTTAGCAACGGCGAGAGGCTCGACCTCTGCGTCCGTATTGATGTGAATACCTCGGTCAATACCCATTGCAAGGGATGTACGGATGGTCTCGGCGCACTTTTCTGGGCCGATGGAAACCGCGATAGTTTCCGTTGCAGTTCCGGCTTCTTGCAGGCGCACGGCTTGCTCAACAGATATTTCGTCGAACGGGTTCATGGACATTTTTACATTGGCCAGATCAACGCCGCTCTCGTCGGATTTAACCCGAACTTTCACGTTAAAATCAAGCACACGCTTAACAGGTACTAGGACTTTCATAAAGGGATCTCCCACTTGGTTTATTCAATGGTTATTCAATTTGTTGCGTATGCTATAATTTTACCGCTAGTGCAAGTAATGTTAGAATGCTGCACCTAATTTCTTCTGTCTAAATTGTAATGAAAGCAGACAACTTCTTTTGTTGACTACGCACGTAGTCTTACGTAGGACTACGCTTGTAATCTGAAAGGTAGCATATCCATGAATAAAAAAATATCCCCCCCTAAAATATCTCAGGCTGAGTTGAGCGTTATGGAAGTGCTGTGGGCAGAGAGCCCGTTGCCCGCTAGTGATATTGCGAAGGCTTTGGCTGCGCAGAAAAAATGGAACATTAAAACTATCAAGACTTTGCTATCGCGGCTTGTAGATAAACAGGCGCTTTCGACGACCAAAGACGGGCGGCGCTATTTGTATATACCATTAATTAGCCGCGAGAGCTATGCGACTACGGCGGCGCGCACCCTTTCTGATCGGTTGTTCGGTGGCCGCGCTGCGCCCTTAGTTGCGCATTTGGCCGAAGGAAAAGGCTTGAGCGATGAAGATATTGCAGAGTTAGAAGTTTTATTAGCTGATCTTAAGGGGGAGGGGTTGAAAAATGAGCGCTGATATAATGTTGTATTGGGCGGGCCACACCGGGTTGGATATCAGCATCCTGATTATGCTCGTCCTACTGTGTAGGCGGCCATTCGTTAAAATGTTCGGGGCGAGGGCCGCCTATGCACTTTGGACATTGCCGTTACTGCGGCTCGTATTACCTGAAATACCTATTACACTTCCAAGGCCGAGTTGGATGCAAGCTGTATCTAATGTGCCCACAGAAGTAATGACATATTCAAGCATTGAACCGGTCATAGCGAGCCCAGTTTCTACGTCGTTTAATTGGCAATACCCGGTTGTCGCTATTTGGCTGAGCATTGCAATAATATGGTTTGTGGCACAGCTTTTACGCCAACAGAAATATATCAAAACCGTACAAGCAGATGCCGTGCCAGTATCCGATAAAGTCTGTTACAAGCTTAACCAAGCACGTAAGTCCCTCGATTTAAGTGCGGCACCAAAAATATGCATGTCCTCATCGAATGTCGGCCCTTTTGTCACTGGTATATTCAAGCCTGTGATTGTCTTGCCACAAAATTTTGAAAAAAATTATAGTGACCATCAGCAATTTTTTGCCTTGGCACATGAATTGGCACATATCAAACGCGGAGACTTATGGGCGGCTTTTGTGGCGCTCTTATTTCGCTCCCTTAATTGGCCCAATCCATTGGTGCATTACTGTGCCGTGAAATTTCGCACGGATCAAGAAGCCGCCTGTGATGCATATGTGCTGAACAATATTGGCGGCGGCCCTCAAATCAAAGAAAGTTATGCGGAAACGTTGATCCATTCTGCAACTTTGGCTGCAAAAGTGGCCGCAAAGGAGGCAACAAAAACGACTTTCCCATCAACCACAAACTCGACCCGAACCTCGACAAACTATTCAGTGCTAGCAAATCCGCTATGTCTGACAATTTATCACCCTCTAAAGGAGAGACTTATGACTTTGAAAACAACTAAAAATACTTCGACTATTTTATCACGTATCGGCGTTGGCGCCTTTCTTGTTGCCGCCTTGGCCGCAACTGCACCTATTACGATTGCATCAGCAGCGGACGGCCCTGCTGCAGAAACACCTAAAGTCAAGAAAGAGACTAAGAAGGTCATGAAATGGGTAGATAACAAAGACGGCGAGGAAACAACTAAACATATCGAAGTCATTGTAGAAGACGGTGTGACCACTGCTTACAGTATTGATAAGGACGGCAATAAAACCGAAATTGATGCGTCCGAAGTGGAAATGATGGACGAGATTGAGGGCATGGACGGGATGCGCGTATTTGTAACCGACGGTATGTCCCATGAAAAACATATCAAAATCATGAAGGATGAGCACATGAAGGGCATGAAAGGTGACCGCATGATGATTATGGAAGACTTCATAAAAATGGACGGTAAACATATGCGCCATATGAAAGATGGTGAACATTCCAACATAATTATCAAACGTATATCAAAAGGTGAAGACGGTACCGTCATTGATATAGATAATGATTTCAGGGTTTTTTCTGGTGATGGTACTGCTGACAATATGGTTGGCGGCTTCAGGTTTTTTGCAGGCGAAGGTGAAGGTAATCATGCTGCTGCAATGGTTGGCGCGGCCCAAGGCTTACTTGACCAAGCCGAGATAATGACAGGCGGTAAAGAGCTGAGTTCCAAAACCCGCAAGAAACTCAACAAAGCCCGTAAGGCGCTGAAAGAAGCTCAAGAAGCTTTAGAAGCTGAAGAGTAAACTACAAAATTTTAAACTGGCATTTGTGATCGATTCCTAATGAGCGGGCGTTCATAGAAGTATGAGCGCCCGTTTGCGTATGTGTGTTTAGCTAGTTTTCAGCCCCTACAGCATGCAGTTTGTCGCCATGTTTTCGTAACCATGCTTTGGCGGGCTTTACCGTATCAACCAATTCGTCGCATAGGCCCCAAAAATTCTTTGAGTGGTCTGCGTGTACCAAATGGGCGCACTCATGGGCTGCTACATAGTCGAGCACGAACGGCGGCGCACAGACAAGTCGCCATGAATAGGAAATATGGGTGCCGGATTTGCGGCTGACACAAGAGCCCCAACGTGAGCTGGTATCGCGGACACTGATTTTGTCCACCTGCTTGCCGAGCGTGCTTGCATGTACATGTGTGCAATTAGTCAAGGCTTCGCGGGCTTCGCGGATCAGAAACCTTTTGGTCCGCCCGGCTAGGGTGTCGGGATGAGCCGGAACAATAAGATGTCCGAGTTCTTTGTTAAAACTGGGATGCCCGCGTAAGGAGGGGCTGTAGAGCTTGTAGAGTTCTCCTCGAAACAAAACTTCGCCGCCGTCTACAAAAGGTTGTGCTACCGGCATGGTTTCTAGTTGCACCAATATCCAATCATATTTTTCATGTACAAACTTTTGCGCGTCCTTCAACCGTCTTGCATGTCCAGGAACCGTCACAGCAACCCCGCGTCCGGCAGTGTCCATTTTGATGCTTATTCTGCGGGCGCGTGGCCTTAGAAAGTAAATAATACGTGCATCTTTTTCGTCGACCCAACTGGTATTTTCCCTTGAACTTTCAGGCATTATCCTGTTGGATGTTTTAACATTTAATTTTGACAGGAAACCAACCATGCGTAATTTAAAATCCTCAGTTTCAGCCCTTACCTTGGGCGCTATATTATCCACTACCCTTATTCTGGGGGGCTGCGGCGAAAAGAACAAGAGCGAGAATGTAAAAATCGAAAAAGTGGCAACGCGCAATGTTGATACTTCAGAAGCCGAAAAAGCACTTAAGCTCATGGCCTTGAACGAATCCGGTGCTGGCAACTTCACATGGTCCGCTCGTTCAGGCGATAGCGGCAATTACACTTTCAGTAATCTTGAAGCCGAAACAGAAGACGGCGATAAAGGTGCCTTTGGTTCATTGGAACTTAAGGGAGTTCATATGGAAGGCGAAGATGCCGTTTTTGACCAAATGAGTTTCAATGATTTCACCGCCACAGAAGATGATAGTAAAGTGTCATTTGCAAATATTACCATTACTGAGCCATCCCCTGCATTGGCTGCAGCGATAACGCGTTCATTTAACGGCGACAAGGATGCTTTTGACGATATAGAGGGCGATGTCAGTTTCAAAGCTTTGTCATTTTCCGGTCTTCAAGTTGACGACGAAGACAGTGTGTTTTCAATGGACAGCCTTAAAATCGGTAAAAGCAAAGATGATAGCGGTTATTTTAGCATGAGTGAGCTTAACATGGATATGCTGAGCGATGGTAAAAAAGTTATCATGAAGCTAGGATCTATTGATGTGACGGGCGTTAATATAGACAAGTATCAAGGCTTGATTAAAGCTGCCATGGACGACGACGGGGAAGTTGATGCGGATGCAATGAAAGAGCTTATGGGCTCTATCAATGCTTACGATCCGGACTTTAAAAACTTTAGTCTCAAAGACTTCAATATGGATGTGCTTGGTTTGAAAATAAACCTCGATTCCATGTCAGGCAAGGCTGAGAAAAAAGGCAGTAAAGTCATTATGAGCCAATCCATGTCGCCGTTAACCATTACCCCTCCCGATGAGACTAAAGATAAAGACTTACAAGAGTTCATCGAAGCTTTGAACTCATTTGGTTATGATAAATTAGAATTTACCGTGGAGCAAAATTCTGAGCTTGACGAAAAAAACGACACAATGGTCGTTAAGGACAGCTATATCCAAATGAAAGACGGATTTAAACTTTCCTTTGATTATGACCTGGTTGGCTATAAAGCATTCGCTGAAAAAGCAATGGAAATGCAAGGAAAAGGTAGCAAGACAAACCCTATGGCGGCCCTCGGCATGATGAACGAGCTTAAGTTCAACCATTTGCGTTTTGCCCTCAAAGACGATTCCATTATTGATCGTGGCTTTAAATTTGCCGCCGAGCAACAAGGCGGCACACCGGAAGCGCTTCGCCAACAAGCTAAAGTGGGTTTGGCTATTTTACCGATAATGGCAAAAGGCGAAGGCGAGAAAAAAATTGCTGGTGATTTGAGCGCAGCCCTCGGCACACTGCTTGACGACGGCGGTACCTTGGTTATTGATCTTAACCCAGAAGAGGCCGTAAATTTCGGTGAGGTTATGAAAGGCGGCATGGGCGGTAATGTTGATGTTGATGCTCTCGGGCTTACGATTGAAACAAAATAAGCTTTTTAATGAGCCATAAAATTCCAGACTATAAAATCTAAACTATAAAAGCGGGGCCTAGCGCCCCGTTTTTTTATAGGAAATTAATCTATCAGCGATTTGGCGCGGCGTTGTCGAATGAGTAAAGACATCGACAAATTCGCCGTTTTTATCCATCATATAAATAATGCTGGAATGGTCATAAATATAGCCAGCGGCGCTGTCTGGGTCTTCGACTTTCTGGCCGATAACTTTAAACACATTCATAGCTTGCTTAAGTTGCTCGGGCGATCCGGTAAGACCAATTAGGCCATCTGGAAACCCATTATTGGTGATATATTGCGCCATCATTTCCGGTGTGTCGCGCTCAGAATCAATAGTAATAAAGATAGGTTGGTAATAGTCAGCGGCACTACCGGCGAGGGCCAATGCTGCACCCATTTGCTGTAGTGCAGTTGGGCAAACATCAGGGCAATAAGCATAACCAAAATAAATCAATTGTGCTTTGCCGCTTAAGTCCACGTCGGTCACAGTTTTTCCAGTGTGGTCAACCAAAGTATAAGCCCCACCAATAGCGGCTTTGCCCGAAACGGCTGTGACTTGCCCGCTTTGGGCTTTGCGGCTAGCATTATTATCAGAGCAAGCGGCCAGCGTAGATATTGTGATAGCTAGGCTTAATCCTGCGACCATACGACCAAAAATAATCCGTGACATTGTCGGCTCCTTATTTACCCTGTCTTTGACACGAGACTTATGACTTTAAGAGACGGAAAAAGCAATGGACCCTTATAGCTTATTTGATACCCGTATGCGGGGCGATTTTTATAATACGGGGCAATTGCGCCGTTCGACCCTAACGTCTTTGCGTTGGATGGCAATTGCTGGCCAATTGGTGGCCTTGGTTGTGGTGTGTTTTATATTAAAAATAGACTTACCGCTTTTGGAGAGCCTTGCCGTAATAGCCATGAGTGTCACGCTCAACCTTGCCATTATTATATGGGCGCCATTGGATAGGCGGGTATCGAATGCAGAGGCGGGGATACAGCTATTTTTTGATATAGCCGCCTTGTCGGCTCTGCTATATTTGACGGGCGGCATGCTCAACCCATTTGCGCTCTTGCTGTTAGCGCCTGTTGTTGTATCAGCCAAGACTTTGGATAAAG
>JAJFFM010000023.1 GCA_021776675.1 Robiginitomaculum sp. | reverse complement strand
ATAAAGGCACAGATACGACACGATTTCCCGCAAGATAAACATATATATCAAAAGGTTAAACTAAATAACGGCTTGATATTTAAAATTGATACCTGTGATATTTTCGCCGCCTATTTCTATTATGGATTTTTGAATGAGGAATTGTTGTTAAATGCTATAAATTCTACAATTCCCGGGGATAGTAAAGTTGTCGATGTGGGCGCAAATTTTGGATTATATTGTATACACACTGCTTATATTTGCGGGCAGAAAAGTCAGATCGTTGCATTTGAACCTGTACTTGAAGCCGCTAACCTGTGCCAAGATAGCATCAAAAACAACAGGCTTGAAGCCAATATTACTTTAGTCCGTAAAGCGGTTGGTGCGAAAGACGGCAAAGTAAAGTTCTTCACCACAAAGGACAGTGCCTTCAGTGCGCTTCACGATACAGGACGATCAGAATTATGTGAAGCCAGTGAAGTCCCTATTACTGCTTTGGATTCCAGTCAAGAAGTCCAAGATTTGGGAGGGGTTGACTTTCTTAAAATAGACGTTGAGGGGCATGAATGTGGCGTTTTGGCGGGCGCAAGAAATACAATCCAAAAGTCTGTCGATATCCTGATTGCCATGGAATATAGTTATAAAAACCTGCTCCCTAAAACCAAAAAAGCGATCGATGTAGAATTAGATTGGCTTTTTGCTCTCAATTTCTCAGGGTATATCTTAGATGATATGAATAAAGTGACCCCATTTTCAAATTCTAAATCCATTCCTGATAAGTTGTCCGGCACATTGATTTTTGCCGCAAGCGAATGTAAATGGCTAGAACCTCTACTCAACGCGATTAAGAAAGAAACCACAACTGGAGTTTCTCAATCTGTTATAGTCAATACAGCAACCGAATATTTGATTGAAAAAGCAATCTCTTCACGTTTGACAAACGAACAATTAAAAACGCTAGCTTATTCTCTTGGCTCAAAAAATGATGTAAATTCAATCAAGTTCATAAAAGAGTATATTAAAAGCTTACAAAAAACTCTCAAGCAATCAAAAAACAAACTTTCTCTGTCTAATGAGCAATTTAAGAAAGTTAAATTATCAGAAGGTTATGCTAGAGCAAAGCTACATCAACGCAATATAGAGGCGAGGATTAAGACTGAAAATTGATTTAGATTATACTTCAGAGGTCCTGCCAGAAAAATAAACAGTATTTACATAACTTGGATGTGCCGAGTGCTCAAATTGTCCAATCGGACGCACCATAATTCACCAACACAGAACAAAACCTTGCGCTGGTATCAGGCCTTGAAAAACAGAGTATTGCTGAAGCATTAATCTTACCAAGCGACCTAGAGCGACAGATTGAAAACTTCGTTGAACACTACAACTACGAACACCTAATAAAAGTTACACCTGCTAATGCCTACTCCGTGCGAACACAATCCATCTTAAACAACAGAGTAAGAATTAAAAAATAGACTATCAAATATCGACGCTTAAAATACGGCAAAGCCGTCGCTTAAAATAAACTATAATGGTGTGCAAACTTTCATTTAGCTTAGGTTTAAATCTGTCCTGTTTTACGTGAAGACGGACATTTGGCACCATATATCCGCTCTATCATGGTTTTGCCTAATGTTTTATTATTAGCGATACGAGTTACGTCTTGCTGAGCTTTTCTAGCAATATCTCGTCTTATTTTTGGATATTCTAGAACATTTGTCATTGCTTTTGCTGCTTGGTCTGTACTGATATCAGCCCATACTGTATGTCCGCCACTATAGATGCTGTATTTATCCGTGCACGGTATAAATCCCGGCTCAATTAAATAAGTGTTTTCTGCAGTCGTAAAATCCATATTTCCTGACCAGGCCGTGACAATGGCAGGCTTTTTAAGCCCCATAGCTTCAATGATTGTTAAACCAAATCCTTCCGAACGATGTAAAGATACAAGGCAGTCTATTGAACTTAACATCACCCATATTTCGTCGTCTGTAAATGTATCATCTATGAGGCTAATATTTTGTGCGTCGTTGATTGCTAAGCGCAAATCCCTGTCTGCTTGCTTATAGTGCTCCAAGTTTCGTACTTTAATGACCAAGTGAACATCATCACGGTCTGCAAAAGCTTGTTTGAAACCACGTATAGAGACAAAGGGGTTTTTGCGCGTAAGGGACGACATGGTATCTGCCATAGACAAAAATACAAAAGCATCTTTGGGGAACTTAAAGAGAGCTCGATCGGGTTTGATGTTCTTGGGCACATTTATTGAATGCCCAACTACTGTAATTTGCGGGGCTTTTTTATGTTTTCCGAAGGCTTTGGCTGAAAATTTACTGACTGCCCAAAGCTCTGATAGGAACGGAAAGGCGCGCTCCCAACCAGCAGGAAAAACAGGTAATTCCCACGCCCAATATCCGATTGTATACCAATTTCTCTTTCTTCTCATATTCAAATGCCGCAATGCGGCCGTAATTTCCGGGCCATTGATCTGCATTATCAACACGCCTTCTTCTGCTACAGGCATATCTTGCAAAGGGATCGAAATCTCTAAGTCAACAGTGGCTAGCTGTTTTGAAAGATCAACGGCAATCGGGGATAGTCCGGCCGCTTCTAATGCATAAAAAGTTTGGCGTGCCGCCTGTCCAATACCGTTGGCGGTGCGAAAGGTTCCGGCGACGACGAGCGGTGCATGACCTGCTTTTGGCACTGTTTTACGCGGGCGGGCGATTAACCGTCGATCCACAGAATGCCGAATGCGGTGTCCGATAATATTCCAAAAAAACAATCTGTAGTTTATTGGAAAAAATCGCCATACATATTTTAGTAAAGTTAGGCCCCACTTCATAGTAATTCCCCAGTAATTATATTTGTGATTTTGAAATCAATATCGTCCAATTTCCTACGGCAACCTATTAGTGACGAAATATTTTGCAAGAAAAAACTATCAATGAATTCATTAGGATATCTCGCTAAAATACATGGTAATAAATCGTTAAACTAAACAAAAAAATCTATTAGTTATTCAACGAAGATGAGCAAATTCTCGTTTAATTAAGGATTAATCTGTCTCATAAACCGAGGCGAAAGATATTCCAATGCGTGGTTATGAAGACGGAATGTCTACCATTCTTTGCTCCTAAGGTTTTACCGTGATGATCCGGAGAGATGTCTACTGGTTCATGTTTTCGAGTTTTCAGAAAATGCAAATGGGCTTGCTCGCCAATCAAATACGACGCTTGTCGTGCTCGCCAGAATTTTAAACTCAGAAGAGTTATACACTAATAAGGATTTTTGCGGGAAAACAGTACATCTATTTTTGTAGCAAATCAAATTGTGCAAAGTGACGCCTTAGAGGACAGTGAACACATAGGGTTTCATGAAAAACTTGAAAACGCTGAAAACTTAGAAAGGAAAACAGGTATCACTGTCATGGCTAGCCGTAATGCAGCCCTTGTTCGCAAGGTATGTTCTAGAGCAATCTGGCTGGATGGTGGCCGCATTCGTGCTTTTGATGATGTAGATAAAGTACATGATTTGATGAACAAAGCTAACAAAAATTAGGGGTATAGCCCTAGGGTATCATTGTAATCCCATATAAGTCTGCAAATCCATGAACTGAACAACTTATAGAGTGAGTTGAATTAACTGTTATCCAAAATATTGTAAGCGACGACTGCCTCTATTGAGATAGGTTGCACATGGCTTTTATCAATTCTTTGGCATCTTCCCCTATTTCTTCGTGGTCAACAGCGTAAGCACAGACCGCTTTGAAATATCCTAATTTAGAACCGCAGTCATGAGCGTCTCCTTCAAATTCCACGGCGTGGAACGGGGAAACATCCATTAATTGAGCCATGGCATCGGTCAACTGAATTTCATTGCCTGCGCCGGGTTTTTGTTCTTCGAGAAATTTAAAAATTTCGGGCTGTAAAATGTACCGCCCCGTAATGGAGAGATTAGAAGGTGCATCTGCTGGATCTGGTTTTTCAACCATGGCTGACATTTTATAGATATTTCCTTCTTGAGAAATCGGAGTTATCACGCCGTATTTATCGGTTTGATCTTTAGGAATTGGATTGACGGCGAAAATATTACCGCCCTTTTTATCATATGCACCCATCATTTGCTTCAAACACCCAGGTTTAGAATTGACCAATACATCAGGCAACAGCACTGCAAATGGTTCATCGCCAATAACGTCGCGAGCGCACCAAACGGCATGTCCAAGACCTTGTGGGGATTGCTGACGTACAAAGCTGGTTGTGCCTGGACCAGGCAAGCCTTTTTGTAACTGCTCAAGTATCCCGCGCTTGTTTTTAGAATATAGTGTGGCTTCTAGTTCATAGGCGCGGTCAAAATAGTCTTCAATAGCGCCCTTATTGCGACCTGTAACAAAGACAATGTGCTCGATGCCAGCCTCAAAAGCTTCGTCGACCACATATTGCAAGGCTGGACGGTCTACAACTGGTAGCATCTCCTTAGGAATGGACTTGGTGGCAGGCAGAACCCGCGTTCCAAAGCCTGCTACAGGCAGGACGGCTTTTCGTATTTTTCTCATGATGTACTCACTAGTAGGATGCCTTTACTCA
The DNA here is from genome assembly GCA_021776675.1 of Robiginitomaculum sp. Lineage (GTDB taxonomy): Bacteria > Pseudomonadota > Alphaproteobacteria > Caulobacterales > Maricaulaceae > Robiginitomaculum_A. The sequence goes on along the minus strand of JAJFFM010000023.1, from coordinate 11,807 downwards.
ACTGTTACAGATTTAGCCAAATTACGCGGCTGATCAACATCAGTACCAAGATAGACGGCAGTATGATAGGCTAGTAATTGGACGGTTACGGCATAAACAATCGGAGCCGTGACGGGGCTAACATCGGGGCAAATTATCATGTGTGGCACCATATCTTTGGCGTGTTTGGCACCTTTAGAATCAGTAATAAGCAATACGCTAGCCCCGCGTGTCGCGACTTCTTGTAAGTTAGAGATAGTTTTTTCGAACAATTCATCGCTTGGTGCAATAACGATGACTGGCGTACCTTCTTCAATAAGAGCAATAGGGCCGTGCTTAAGCTCGCCCGCGGCATAACCTTCGGCGTGAATATAAGAAATTTCCTTCAGTTTAAGCGCCCCTTCAAGTGCCAGCGGATAATGCACACCGCGCCCCAGATAAAATGCGCTTGTAGCTTTGGAAAGCTTATGGGCTAGTTCTTCGATCTGCGCATCGAGTTTCAGGGTCTCGTTAATATGACGCGGAATATGGGTCAGAGATTCGACTAAGGCCTTCTCAGTGCCAGCATCAATAAACCCGCGCTGCACGCCTGCGGTTATCGCCAGTGATAAGAGTGCGGTCAGTTGTGATGTGAAAGCTTTGGTTGATGCCACTCCAATTTCAGGACCCGCATTAATCGGCAGGGTATAATCAGCTTCGCGGGCCATCGTCGAGCCCAATACATTGACCAAAACACCCGTTTGCAGGCCGATCTCTTTGCAATATCGAAGTGCTGCCAGTGTATCGGCGGTTTCGCCTGATTGCGAAACAGCTATAGCAAGTGTGTTGCCCGAAAGAGCCGGTTTACGGTACCGAAACTCGGACGCCACGTCTACATCTGCCGGCATGCCTGCTAATTGCTCGAACCAGTATTTGGCCACATAGGCGGCATAGGCGGCGGTGCCACAGGCTATGAACGAGATACGCTCAACCGTATTAAAGTCGAGACCTTTGAGGTTTAATTCTTCCTCGGTTTTGACTTTGTGATTAAACGCATCAATATAATGTGTCAGGGTGTGGGCGGTGGTTTCAGGTTGCTCATAAATTTCTTTGAGCATGAAATGGCGGTAATTGCCTTTCTCGGCCGCGGCCATAGAGCCAGTAATATGGGTAATTTCACGGGTGACAGCATTATCGTCAGCGTCATATACTTGAACACCCTTCGCAGTGAGCACGGCCCAATCACCTTCTTCGAGATAGATAATCTTCTTGGACAGGGTGGAAAGTGCGATGGCGTCTGAACCGATATAGTTTTCGCCGTCGCCAATACCAATTGCCAAAGGAGGGCCTTTACGGGCCGTGAACATTTGCCCCTCAACGCCCTCGATAACAACGCCAATAGCAAAGGCACCGCGCAGTTGCTTAAGAGTGTGGGCAAATGCATCTTTACCGCTTAGCCCAGCGCGCATGGCTTCATCTATCATATGAGCGACAACCTCTGTGTCGGTTTGGGTGTTGAAAGTACGGGTATCTTTAAGAGCATCACGCAGTTCAGTGAAATTTTCGATAATACCGTTATGAACAATGCCGACACGTCCAGCAAAGTGTGGGTGTGCATTCGTTTCGGTTACCGCACCGTGGGTTGCCCAACGGGTATGAGCAATGCCGAGTACACCGTCTACAGGTTCAAGTTTTACCCTTTCTTCCAAATTGATGATCTTACCTTTGGCACGGCGGCGGACTAATTTAGACGTAGCGCCATATTCTTCAATCACGGCAATACCAGCCGAATCATATCCACGGTATTCAAGTCGCTTCAACCCATCGATTAAGCGGTCTGCTACGGGCTTAATACCAACAATGCCAATAATGCCGCACATAAATCCACCCTCATTTATAATCTATGCTATTTAAGTTTAAATATCTGAAAAAACAATGTAATTCTAGTGTCTATACACTCTGCCGCATAGCTATATTTTGACTTTATTTGTAAGTCTGTGATAAGCATTATGCGAAAGCTTGTCTTTTGCGTATATTTGGAAGGCTGAGCAATCAGAGTGTTGGTATGCTATTCACCTAAATAGTGTGTATAGTGGGGCAAAGTACTACCTTTAGGGGACTAATAATGGCAAAGAAGTTTTTTGGTACGGACGGTATCCGCGGACTAGCCAATCACGATAGAATGGCACCGCAAAATGTTCTAAAGCTTGGTATGGCTGCCGGGCGGTATTTCCTACGTGAAAACGGCCGAAGACATTCGGTTGTTATCGGCAAGGACACGCGGCTTTCCGGTTATATGATAGAGCCAGCATTAGTGGCCGGGTTTACATCTGTTGGTATGGACGTACAGTTGTTTGGCCCAATTCCAACGCCGGCTGTAGCGGCCATGACCCGTTCGCTTCGGGCTGATCTGGGGGTTATGATTACGGCTTCGCATAATAAGTTTTATGATAATGGTTTGAAATTATTTGGCCCGAATGGCCAAAAATTAAGCGATGAGGCCGAAGCCGAAATAGAAAAAATGATGCATGAGGATTTCGGCGAAGGTGCAGCACGCGGCGAAAAGCTTGGCCGGGCAAGGCGATATGATGTTGGACAAGCCCGTTATATTGAAATTGTTAAAGCAACTTTCCCACGCAATATAGACCTGAATGGCCTGCGCATTGTCATAGACTGTGCTAATGGTGCCGCCTATAAAGTTGGCCCGCAAACTCTATGGGAATTAGGCGCTAAGGAAATTATTGCCATCGGCGTTAGTCCGGACGGTACCAATATTAATGCTGATTGTGGCTCGACCTGTACCGAGGCTTTATCCGCTGCCGTGTTGGAAAACAAAGCTGATGTTGGTATCGCACTGGACGGGGATGCAGATCGTCTGATTATGTGCGACGAAAAAGGCAAGATTATTGACGGCGATCAATTGCTAGCCCTGATTGCTCACGGTTGGAAGCAATCACTGCGCTTGTCCAAGCCGGGTATTGTTGCCACTGTTATGTCCAATCTTGGGCTAGAGCGATATTTGCAAGGCGAAAATCTAGAGCTTATTCGCACCAAGGTTGGTGACCGCCATGTAGCAGCGCGCATGCGCGCGGATGGTTATAATGTGGGCGGAGAGCAATCAGGGCACATACTTTTGACTGATTTCGCGACAACAGGCGACGGGCTTATTGCGGCTTTGCAGATTTTGGCAGAAATTATCTACAAGGGAAAATCGGCCAGCGAAGTTTTGGATTTATTTGAACCGGTCCCGCAACTCCTGAAAAATGTACGCCATACAGGGCAAAACCCGCTAGAGTTCTCCTCGGTTCAATCGGCTATTAAAGATGCGCAGAACGATTTGGGTGGCGGCGGACGCATATTAGTGCGGGCGTCAGGTACAGAACCGCTTATCCGCGTCATGGTAGAAGGCGACGATAGCGCCCTTGTTCACAAAATCACCAATGATTTGGCCGAATTTATCGAAAATAGTCTTTAAGCGACACTATATATTTGTGCGACTGTCGTTACGCCGTTTACCAATGTCGCTTTAATGGGTATGCGTTTATAATCCGTTCCTTCGAATGTATCCAACCTTGCCCAATTCGTGGGCAAATCGTCAGAGATAAAGAGCAAGCCATTGACGATATCGCCTTCTTTGTCCGCAATAAATCCGGGATGCCCTTTGTGAACGCCCCAACCTATATTGTGGCGCTTGCCGCGCACATATGCTTTGACCCATTCGCCGTCCATACCGTCCATGATGTGTTCGTTTTCTTCGCCGGGCGCTAATGTGCCGTAAACAAAGAGAACAGTGCTGGTTGCATCCATTAGTCGGGTCTTCCCACACTGATATAGGTAAAGCCTTGCTCTGCCATACGTATAGGATTGTAGATATTGCGTAAATCTATCAGCACGGGCTCAACCATCATTGATTTCACCCGAGCAAAATCCAAAGCCCGAAACTGATCCCATTCTGTGATAATGACCAGAGCGTCTGCGCCGTCAATGCACTCATAGGAATTTGTACAATAGGCAATATCAGGTAATTGATGTTTAGCTTCGCTCATTGCCTCTGGATCATAGGCGCGAATATTGGCGCCTGCTGCGGATAGTTTATTGATGATAGCAATTGCGGGGCTTTCGCGCATGTCGTCGGTGTTTGGCTTGAAAGCCAAACCAAGCACGGCAATAGTTTTACCTTTTACATTGCCGCCAACACCTTCGATAACTTTATCCGCCATTTTTTCTTTGCGGGCATCATTGACGGCAACCACCGCTTCTATAATTTTCAGAGGTGCGCCCGCTTCTTGGGCTGTGCGCACAACGGCGAGAGTGTCTTTGGGGAAACATGATCCGCCGTACCCCGGACCTGCGTGTAGGAATTTTTTACCGATACGCCCGTCAAGCCCAATACCACGAGAGACTTCTTGGACATTGGCACCCAGCTTTTCGCAAAGATCCGCCATTTCGTTGATGAAAGTGATTTTGGTGGCTAGAAATGCATTGCCCGCATATTTGATCAATTCTGATGTACGCCGATTGGTAAATACAATTGGTGTTTCATTAATAAATAATGGTCGGTACAAGCCGCGCATAACGGTACGGGCCGCTTCGCTATCTGTGCCAACGACAACCCGATCGGGCCTTTTGAAATCGGTTATGGCGGCGCCTTCGCGCAAAAATTCGGGATTGGAAACCACATCAAAATCTCTGCCGGGCTGTAAATCCGGGCGCGCTTTTGCAATAATCGCTTCGACCTCGTCGCCTGTGCCTACGGGCACGGTGGATTTAGTGACGATGACAGTATAGCCGTCCATATAGTTCGCTATTTCTTCTGCTGCTGCGTAGACATATGATAAATCCGCATGACCATCACCGCGCCGTGATGGTGTACCGACGGCGATAAATACGGCATCCGCAGACTTAACCGCTTCTTCGGTTTCCGTTGTGAATGTCAGATGTTTGGCATGCATATTTTTTTCTACAAGCTCTGCAAGGCCCGGCTCAAAAATAGGGACACCGCCATTATTCAGCACATCAATTTTCGCAGGGTCTTTATCGACACAGACAACTTCATGGCCAAAATCTGCAAAACAAACCCCTGAGACCAAACCGACATAGCCTGTTCCTATCATCGTAACGCGCATAGATTTCCTTTTATATAATCAATGGTTCAAGTAGCACCTGTTCAAGAGGTTTTAAATATGCAAATCACATGAGGTGCAGGTAATTTAATGCTAAATCTTCTGGTCGTATTCGCCAATCTCTGGATATTTGGCTAGTCTTGCTTCTATTTCGCGGAACATGCCGGTTTTATTGGCTTCACTTGTTGGGCTTTCGACTACGACGACTAGGTTGGGTGTGTTTGAAGATGCTCGTACCAGGCCCCATGTGCCGTCTTCTAGTGTGACGCGCACGCCGTTGACGGTATTGATGTCGCGGATGGATTGCCCAAGCAATTTGTCTGCGTTTTTGAAAGCCTCTTGGTATTCTGAGGTAACTTTATCAACGACGCCGTATTTGGTTTCGTCATCGCAATGAGGAGACATAGTGGGACTGCCCCAAGTTTTAGGCAGAGCGCGGCGCAAATCGGCCATGCTTTTGTCTGGATTGCGGTCAAGCATTTGCAAGATAGCTATGGCCGAGAGGATACCGTCGTCATAACCGCGGCCAATCGGTGCGTTAAAGAAATAATGTCCTGATTTCTCAAACCCGACCAGCGCACCAATTTCTTTGGAGCGGCGCTTGATATAGCTGTGCCCGGTTTTCCAATAATCGGTCTTGGCACCATTAGCAATAAGCACAGGGTCGGTAGCATAGAGACCGGTAGATTTTACGTCCGCCACAAATTGCGCATTTTCAAATTCGGCCGAGAGGTCGCGCGCCAGCATAACACCAACTTTGTCGGCAAAAATTTCTTCGCCTTCATTGTCAACCACGCCGCAGCGGTCGCCATCGCCGTCAAACCCTACGGCCAGGTCTGCGCCGTATTTCTCCACTGCTTCTTGCATAGCGTGCAGCATTTTCATGTCTTCGGGGTTCGGGTTATAGTTCGGGAAATTATGGTCAAGATCGCACTGCACCGGAATAACTTCGGCGCCGATTTTATCCAATACATGCGGCGCAAAATACCCCGCCGTGCCATTGCCGCAAGCCGCAACAACGCGAAGCTTGCGTTTAATTTTAATGCCTTTGGCGAGGTCACGCATATAAAGTGCAGCCACATCATCGACGAATTTATATCCGCCGCCGCTACGGTTCACGGCCTCGCCGGACAATGCGATTTCTTTTAAGCGGCTCATCTCTTTGGGGCCAAATGTCAGTGGCTTCTCAACCCCCATTTTCACACCCGTCCAGCCATTGGTGTTGTGGCTGGCTGTGACCATAGCGACGCACGGAACATCCAATGCAAATTGTGCAAAATATGCAGTTGGTGATAAAGAAAGCCCGATGTCCAAAACCTCTATGCCTGCGCTCATCAAGCCAACAATTAGGGCCTGTTTGATAGACAGAGAATAAGACCGGTAATCATGCCCGACGACTATCTTTGGTTCAATGCCGAGCTCATGGATAAGTGTGCCAAGCGAAGCGCCCAGAGTTTGAATGCCGTAGAGATTAATCTCGGACGGTTTGTCGCTCTCGGGATGGCCAAACCACCAACGTGCATCATATTCACGAAACCCTGTCGGCTTAATTAAGGCCTGCATTTCGTATTGCGCCGTATTAAATTTAATATCACTTTGGGGTTTTATCATCATTTTTCTTTCAATTGATCCACATTTTGGTGTCCTATAATAGAGGTCTGTATAGCAAAAATAACGCAATGTAAAAGACTACATTATATGGTTGTGGGGGTAGTTGGCTTTATTCTTATGCAGGCAGTAAAATGGGGCACAGCCTCGCTTTTTGCTTAAGCCTAGCTTATTTAACCGCCGGTAGTGGCGCGTAAATATGCAATCAAGTTATCGCGGTCAGTTTCTTTTTTAAGGCCGATAAATGACATTTTATTTTTAGGGATATAGGTTTTTGGCTTGGCCAGATATGCAGACATAGTTTCGTCCGTCCATGTAATATCGGCGGCAACCATAGCTTTGGAATACGCAAACCCTTCCGCGGCGCCTGATTTACGGCCAAAGACGCCGTATAGATTAGGTCCGACACGATTTTTGCCGCCCTCGTCGATGGTGTGACAAGCTCTGCAGCGGGCGAATACTTTCTTGCCGGCTATTTCAGGTGTAATCTCAACTACGGCAACAGGAGCGGTTTCAGGTGTTTCAATTTTCACTTCAACTTTTTCAACTTCCTTAACTACCTCAATAGGGGCATCTTCAACCGATTTTACAGGCTCGGCGGCAGGCGCAGGCGCGTCTTTTGAACAAGCAGAAAGCGTGGCAGTTCCCAACAATAGGCTGGCCATAAGTGCAATATGGGTAGGGGTCGTCATGTCGTTCTCCATTGTGGACATTATGTTGTAATTTCGGGCTTTATGCACCCAAATCATCTATTCGCCAAGCAAATTTGCTGTGACAATTTGTATTAAAACAAATTCTGCCAAAAACTTGCGCGATAAGTCCGTTCAACCGTTGCTTGACCCATACAGTTGTTGCATAAAACAAAAAAATATATCTGTTGCTTCAACCTAAAAACCCGTGAGATATTTATGACCTTTTCACCACCAATAAATGCCATTAGCTATTTGCTGCGACATTCTATTGATTTTAAAGCTCTAGCAGCATGCAAAGCGCATAGCGAACTAAGCCAAGATTTGGTATCGGATATCCTTAGCGGCGGTAGCGCATTTGCCTCTGATGTGTTGGCACCGCTAAACAGGTCTGGCGATGAACAAGGTGCCGTGCTTAAGGACGGCAAAGTTACCACCGCGCCGGGTTTCAAAGAAGCTTATAAAGCGTATACCGAAGCCGGGTGGCAAGGATTGTCTGCGCCCGAGAGTATAGGCGGCCTCGAATTAGGCGGCATGGGATTACCGCAAACAATTAGCGTTGCGGTCAACGAAATGCTTTATGCGGCCAATATGTCATTTGGCCTGTGCCCTATGCTGACGGCTAGTTCTATGAACGCCATTATCGCCCATGCATCCGATGAAATTAAAGCCACATATTTGCCGAAAATGGTGACAGGCGAATGGACGGGCGGCAAGAATTTGACCGAGCCGCAAGCGGTATCAGATCTGGGTGCGCTGCGCACAAAAGCCGTACCGAACGGCGACGGTAGCTATGCCATATCAGGACAGAAGATATTCATCACATGGGGCGACCATGATTGCACCGAAAACATTATCCATCTGGTATTAGCACGTCTGCCCGATGCCCCCGCAGGCTCTCGTGGTATATCCTTGTTCATTGCACCGAAATTTATTGTAGACGCGGATGGTAATCCGGGCGAACGCAACGGCATTACGGCTATTGGTCTCGAACATAAATTGGGCATACACGCCAGCCCAACATGTGTAATGGAATTTGATAAGGCCACGGGGTGGCTGGTTGGGCCAGAAAACCGTGGTTTGGCTTGTATGTTCACTATGATGAACGAAGCCAGATTGTTTGTCGGCGTCCAAGGTGTTGGTATAGGTGAGCGGGCTTATCAACAAGCTTTGGATTATGCGAGCGAACGTGTTCAGAGCCGTGTTGCAGGTGCGCCAGAAAACACACCCATAATTGGTCACGCCGATGTGCGCCGCATGCTCATGGATATGAAATCAGGCATTATGGGTGCGCGGGCTATTAATATGGCTACGGCATTCGCTTGCGATATTGCGGAAAGCTCGGACAATGCAGATGTGCGCAAGGCCGCAGATGCACGCCAAGCTTTGCTGACCCCTATTGCCAAGGCATATGGCTCTGACATGGGTGTTTCTGTGGCAAGTTCAGGCATACAAATTCACGGCGGTATGGGCTTTATCGAAGAGACGGGTGCAGCCCAACATTACCGTGATGCCCGCATTGCCCCTATTTACGAAGGCACGAACGGCATTCAGGCACTGGATTTGGTGGGCCGTAAAGTACGCCGCGACGGCGGTGTTGCTATGGCTTTGCTCATTGCTGATCTGGACGATATTTTAGTGAATGTGAATGATATGCACGGCCAAGATGGATTGGATTTAGGCTGCAACCAAAGGCATTTAACCGCAGGTATTGCGGCAATGAAATCTGCCACAGATATGATATTAGCTATGAGCGACCAAGACAGCGGCGCGGCCGCCGTGCCGTATCTCGCACTGTGCGGCGATGTTATTGCCGGGGCATTCCTGATAAAAAGTGTGCTCTCGGGTATCATGGCGGGCGATTCGCAAGCAGACGCCATGCAAAAACTGGTCTGGCATCATAGCCTAAAATACCTCTCCAAAGCCCCCTCCCACCTAGAGCAAATCAAATACGCCGCCGCTCCCGTGTTCGCGTATCCTCAGGATAGATTAGCGGATTTGTAGGAGAGACTGTAGCCTGATTTGGCGGCAAAAGCGGACATTAAGTGTTAGCAGAAGGAGTAAAATGTTATTGCGGCTTCTTTTACTGTATAGGTCGCTCAATAGTCAGGTCGTAATTGGTCTGCCAATTAGACACATGTTTAAATAAATTGCCTTGTGAATATATAAAAATGAAACTACTTTACTCACCGCATACTCAAACAAAAGAAAGATTTGCCATGAAAAATATCATCACATTTATTGTTGCCGCTCTTACTCTTACTAGTTGTGCTGGAAACCCTATTAGCGTTGAACCTGTTGAAGGGTTCGAAGCTGATAGGTACCTAGGAAAATGGTATGAGGTAGCGAGGCTTGATCATTCTTTTGAACGCGGAATGTCTAATGTAACTGCAAATTACTCACAGAATGATGATGGAACAATATCAGTTTTAAATCGCGGGTTTAAACAACAAAAAGGTAAGTACACAGTTGCTAAAGGTAAAGCCAAATTTGCAGTTGATAATAAGATAGGTCATTTAAAAGTTTCATTTTTTGGACCTTTCTACGGTGATTACATTCTCTTCGACCTTGACAAAGTAGGATATGAATATGCTTTTGTCAGTGGTGGGAAAGATAATTATCTTTGGTTGCTATCACGTACCCCAACGATCAGTGATGCTCTCCGCCAAGATTTTATAGCCAAGTCTACCGCACTTGGCTATAACACGGAAAACTTAATCTGGGTGGAACAAAATGAAGTGGAATCTCCCCAATAGCTTTGTTGGGTAATAATCACAGTGCTCACGACAGTGAAGCGACCGCCGTGCCATATCTAGAGCTGTGCGGTGATGTTATTGCCGGTGCATTCCTGATAAAAAGTGTGCTCTCGGGCATTCAGGCGGGCGACCCACAAGCAGACGCCATGCAAAAACTGGTCTGGCACCATAGCCTAAAATACCTATCCAAAGCCCCATCCCATTTAGAGCAAATTAAATACGCCTCTGAGCCAGTATTCGCATATCCCGAGGATAGATTAGCTGATTTATAGGGGAGACTATAGTCTCTTTTGGCGGTAAAATCGACGTTGACGTGCTATCTGCAAAAGGCACTAGAGAGCAATCAACGGACAATAGGAACTGCTTGCAGTTTACAGGAAAAAACTAATTGTCTTAGTGGAATGTACAATCCTGTTCTAATCTGTATAGAATAGCATCTCGAGTAATCATCCTCGAGACATTACGCTTACTGAAAAGAGAATTTATGACCTTAAGGCTTAGAGACAGAACAATTGAGTTCTTACAGACCGACCCGAATACAAAATTCACGGCACGTCAAATAGCTGAATGGGTATACGAAACCTACCCTAATGAATGTGAAGCGAAACGAGTAAGAAGCACTGCGCGAGTTTTCCCACTAGATGACCGCAATAGCTTTATTACTCAGCTCGTAGCAGAGATTGGGTCTAATCGTCCCTCCATGCAAAAAAAACATCCGCAACTCAAAACAACTGAAGGCCGTCCTCGAAAATTTTATTGGTCGACGCAATCGGATGAAGACGAAATTATTAGCTCCGAAACTGAAACACCAATTGATGAAACTGGAGAATCTATAAAAAAGACTTATTCTGAACACGACCTCTATCCCATACTTTCCAATTTTCTTTCGAGCGAATTGGGCGTTTATAGCAAGCGTATTGACGAACGAAAATCTTCCAACTTAAGAGGCCGGGGAGGCAACCGTTGGCTATACCCTGATTTGGTTGGGGTAGAAGATTTAAGCCAAAACTGGAATTTGGAAATAAAACGGATTGTCAAACAGTATGCCGATCACAAAACAAAACTGTGGTCATTTGAAGTTAAAAAACTAGTGAACTTATCAAATGTTCGTGAAGTATTCTTTCAAACAGTGAGCAATTCTTCGTGGGCTAATTTTGGATATTTAGTCGCTGGTGAATATGTAGGTGAAAAGACGTCACAGGAGCTTAGAATGCTGTCTTCGCTTCACGGAATAGGTGTTATCAAGCTTGATGTGGAAAACCCAACAGAGAGCCAAATTCTTATCCCTGCGATTGAAAGACCAAATATAGATTGGGACACGGCTAATAGAGTAGCGCAAGAGAACAAAGATTTTAGAGGTTATATCAAAGCAGTCAGGCAGTTTTATCAAACGGGCGACTTGAGAGAAAAAGATTGGAGCGCGTAAAAGCAGGTTTGCGCTATCGTCCGCTTATGGAGAGTAAAGACAAAAACTAACGAAGTAAATGCTAGTAGTACTCCACCTACAAACTCTCACAAAACGCCACGATAATTTCTGATAGTTCTGCGTGGACGTCTTCTTGCAAGAAATGGCCGCCGCCTTTGAGGATTTGGTGTGGTTGGCCTTTGCAGCCCGGGATGAGTTTTTGGAAAATTTTGTCGGCGCCTTTGGTTATGGGGTCTTGGTCGGAGAA
>JAJFFM010000220.1 GCA_021776675.1 Robiginitomaculum sp. | reverse complement strand
CATAAAATCAAATTTGCAATCGACATAGATCCGCAAGGGTTTATGTGACGCAAATGTTAAGTGCATTTCAGGCTATATAAGTGCATTTCAGGCTATATATGTTAGCCAAGCGAAAGTGTAATTATGTTAGCCAAGCGAAAGTGTAATATAGGAATATGATAAATGGTACGCGGCCAATTCACACACTATCAATCATAATCTTGCTTACGGTACGGCCAGCCTGTCCAATTCTGATAGTGCTTTAGGGGTAGAATATGTCTGGAATTACAAAGGTGCTTATGATGTACAAGTCCACGCCAAGCGTTATCTAAGCCGTTTTATGTCGGTATACGGCGGTGTAAGGGCAGAACGCGAGGGCTTTGCCAGCAGCGAAACCAACGGCGTTATCGGTGTGCAATATGTATTGCCGCTGTTAATAGAAGCAGATTTACAATTGGCCACAGATGGTCATGTAGAGTTAGAAATAGGATCGGAGCTACAACTCACCGACCGCCTGCAAATGGAATGGGAGGCCTCGACCGATGAAGAATACCGTGTTGGCTTTGCCTATGAGATGAACAAGAAATTTGCGCTCGCAGCAGGTTGGGACAGCGAAGAAGGTTGGGGCGTTGGAGCTAGATTGAATTTTTAAGGAGTGCACATGAACTATGAGAAAAAACTGCTAATAGCCAAAATATTGGTGAGTGTGGGGCTATGTTTATTTGTGCTCATAACGCTGGCTTTGGGTTTTGGAGCAAACCAGATGTCATCAGGGCAATATGGTCACTTAATTGCTTTGCCGATTATGCTGTGGGTAATTTGGGGAAAAAAATTACACGGGACAGGACGGTCTGTACGTCTCATGGCCTATTTGGGGCTGGCGTTCACCACGGGATTTTATATGTCCGCCGTATCTCACTTAAAATTCAGTGCTAATTTATCCAATGCAGGTCATGAAAATATGGTGCCTAGCATGAACTGTAATATAATGTTTGCGGGGGCGGCGTTCATCCTGTTGTTATCTGGCGTATTCATAAGTATCCGTAAGGGTTCTGGTGCCTAATAAGAAAGGGTTCTGACGCCTAATAAGAGGCAAATGCGCGCACTGTGAAAACAGTGTAAAACAACGCTTGGAATCAAAAAAAAGCCGTGCTAAGAGCGGGCGAATTTTGCGTAGGGAGACTTGCGCGATTCGACTTGTTTCGAGTGTTTTTCAAGAAATACTCGTAGTTTTTTTGGATTTATCCGTCGGGCTATACTGCTATAAAACGGCGCAATTATGGACTTTTTGCATGTCAAACGCGATTGCCATTACCAGTGAAGCGGCCGGCCGCTACGCATCTGCCCTTTTAGGCCTTGCCGAAGAGGCGAAGTCACTGAAAACGGTGGAAAAAGATTTAAAGTTTTTGAAATCGATGTTTGCCGCAAGTACTGATTTGGCAGAAATGGCGACAAGCCCTATTTTAGCAGACGCTGAAAAGGCAAGTGCGTTATTGGCATTGGCGACCAAAGCCAAGCTCGGCAAGCTAACCCAAAACTTCATCGGTACAGTGGCGGGCAATGGTCGCGCGGGCGAGTTGCCATCTATGATAACGGCATTTGAACAAGAATTGGCTGAACGTCGGGGCACAGAAAGTGCTGTTGTCACTTCAGCAAAGAAACTAACTGCCGCGCAGGTTAAATCAATCTCGGCAAGTTTAAAGAAATCACTCGGACACGCAGTTGCCTTAGAAACTGCCATTGATCCAGAACTCCTTGGTGGGTTCGCCGTTAAAATCGGTTCTAAATATTACGACGCAACCTTAAAAACCAAATTAGAGGGCTTAAAACTCGCCCTTAAAGAAGCATAGAAAAAGGCTATCTCATGGATATTCGCGCGGCTGAAATTTCAAGCATATTGAAAAAGCAAATTAAAGGTTATGGCACCAAAGCCAAAATCTCTGACGTTGGACAAGTATTGTCCGTTGGTGACGGTATTGCTCGTGTTTACGGGCTAGATAATGTCCGCGCCGGTGAGATGGTTGAATTCCCGGGCGGCGTCAAAGGTATGGCACTTAACCTCGAGAGCGACAATGTCGGTATCGTTATTTTCGGTGATGACCGCGGTATTAAAGAAGGCGATACAGTTAAACGTCTCGGTGAGATTGTGGATGTGCCGGTTGGCATGGGTCTTCTTGGCCGCGTTGTAAACGCGCTGGGCGAGCCGATTGATGGCAAAGGTCCTATCAAAGCCAAAGAGCGCCGCCGCGTTGATGTGAAAGCGCCGGGCATCATCCCGCGTAAGTCTGTACATGAGCCCGTGCAAACAGGTATCAAAGCTATCGATGCGCTTATCCCGATTGGTCGTGGTCAACGTGAATTAATCATTGGTGACCGCCAAACAGGTAAAACTGCTGTGGCCGTTGATGCGATTATCAACCAAAAAGCCGCCTTTGATAATGATGACGAAGCCGACAAGCTTTACTGTATCTATGTTGTCATTGGCCAGAAACGCTCCACTGTTGCGCAGCTCGTTAAAAACCTCGAAGAAAACGGCGCGATGAAATATTCTATCATCGTTGCTGCGACAGCTTCTGAACCGGCACCTATGCAGTATTTGGCACCTTTTGCCGGTTGTGCTATGGGCGAATTTTTCCGCGACGGCGGCAAGCATGCTCTGATCGTTTATGATGATCTGTCCAAGCAGGCGGTTGCTTATCGCCAAATGTCTTTGCTTCTTCGTCGTCCTCCGGGTCGTGAAGCTTATCCAGGTGATGTGTTCTATCTTCACTCCCGTCTTCTTGAGCGTTCTGCGAAATTGAATGAAGCGAATGGCGCTGGTTCAATGACGGCTTTGCCAATCATCGAGACACAAGGTAATGACGTGTCTGCATTTATTCCGACCAATGTGATTTCAATTACGGATGGTCAGATTTTCTTGGAAACAGACTTGTTTTTCCAAGGCATACGTCCGGCTCTTAATGTTGGGTTGTCTGTGTCTCGTGTGGGTTCATCAGCCCAAATTAAAGCTATGAAGCAAGTTGCGGGCCCGATTAAAGGCGAGCTGGCGCAATACCGCGAAATGGCGGCCTTTGCGCAATTTGGTTCTGACCTTGATGCCTCTACCCAAGCCATGTTGGCGCGTGGTGAGCGTCTAACCGAGCTGCTTAAGCAACCACAATACTCTCCGCTACAAGTGGAAGAGCAAGTTTGTGTTCTTTATGCGGGTACACGTGGTTATCTTGACGGTATTGAAGTTGCGCAGGTTCAAACCTACGAAGCCGAGCTTTTGGTTCACCTAAAAGGTCAGCACGCTAAGTTCCTGAACGAGATTAAAACAGGTAAGAAGCTAACGGATGATCTTGAAGCCCAGCTAAAAACAATTTTGGGTGATTTCACCTCGAATTTCGCGGGTTAGGTTAGCCTAGAGAAATATAAAGCTTAGGAGCGCGGCTATGGCCAGCCTTAAAGACTTACAAAACCGGATCAAAAGCGTCAAAAATACGCAGAAGATCACCAAAGCCATGCAGATGGTTGCGGCTGCGAAACTCCGCAAAGCTCAAGATGCGGCTGAACGCTCACGGCCTTATTCAGACCGTATTGGTGCCGTTATCACTAATCTATCCGCCTCTATGGCCGGTAGCCAAGGTGCGCCAAAATTACTTGTTGGTACGGGCGAAGATAATGTGCATTTGTTGGTCGTTGCTTCGGCTGACCGCGGTTTGTGCGGTGGCTTTAACACCAATATCGTTCGTAAAGCGCGCGAAGAAATTACTGCGCTGGAAGCGGCTGGTAAAACCGTTAAAATTTTCTGCATCGGTAAAAAGGGTTTTGAGCAACTCGACCGCCTGTACGGTGATAAAATCGTCAAGATGGTGTCGCTGAAAGAACATAAAACACTAACTGGTGCGATTGCCGCAGAGCTTGGTGGTACAATTACTGAGATGTTTGACGCAGGCGAATTTGATGTTTGTAAATTGATTTATTCTCAGTTTGAGAATGTCATGACGCAAATCCCGACCGTTAAAACCATGATCCCGGCTATTGGCGATATGGGCGAGCATGCTGGTAAAGAAGGTGCACATGCATCTGATGATGTGTTTGCACCTGACCTTAAGGGCGCAGCTTATGAATATGAGCCGGACGAAGAGGGTATTCTTGCTGTTCTTCTGCCGCGTAATATCAATACGCAGATTTTCTCAGCGCTTCTTGAAAACAGTGCCGGTGAAATGGGCTCCAAAATGGCGGCCATGGATAATGCGACTCGCAGTGCAGGCGACATGATCGACAAATTAACACTTACATTTAACCGTTCAAGACAGGCGCAAATTACGTCTGAATTGATCGAAATTATTTCCGGCGCAGAAGCGCTTTAGTAAAGAGGAAGACTAAGAGATGGCCAAGAAACCAGTAGCAAAGAAACCAGCAGCTAAGAAAGCTCCTGCCAAAAAAACAGTAACAAGCCGCAAAGCCCCCGCTAAGAAAAGAGCGGTTGCAAAGAAAGCACCAGCTAAAAAAGCAGTTGCCTCTAAAGCAACAGGCCGCATCAGCCAGATTATTGGCGCGGTTATTGACGTTGAATTCATTGGCGACTTGCCAGCGATTTTAAACGCTCTTGAAACGGACAACCAAGGCAACCGCCTTGTTCTGGAAGTTGCGCAACATTTGGGACAAAACACTGTACGGACCATTGCGATGGATAGTACTGAGGGTCTTGTACGCGGCGAGCCTGTCACAGACTTGGGTGCACCGATTACTGTTCCAGTTGGTCCAGCCACACTTGGCCGTATCATGAACGTTATCGGGGAACCAGTCGACGAAGTTGGCCCGATTAAAACAACAAAACGCATGACTATCCACAGAGATGCGCCTGATTTTAAAGACCAAGCAACAGAATCCGAAGTTCTTGCAACTGGTATCAAAGTAATCGACCTGCTTTGCCCCTATGTTAAAGGTGGTAAAATTGGTCTGTTCGGTGGTGCGGGTGTTGGTAAAACTGTTCTTATCATGGAACTTATCAATAATATCGCCAAAGCATATGGTGGTTACTCCGTGTTTGCGGGTGTTGGTGAACGTACCCGTGAAGGTAATGACCTTTACTGGGAAATGATCGAATCCAATGTGAACGTCGAAGGCGGCGGCGGTGATAGCCGTTGTTCTCTTGTTTACGGACAAATGAATGAGCCTCCAGGAGCCCGTGCGCGTGTTGCCCTTACTGGTCTGACACAGGCCGAATATTTCCGCGACGAAGAAGGCAAAGACGTTCTATTCTTCGTTGATAATATTTTCCGCTTTACTCAAGCTGGTTCCGAAGTGTCTGCGCTTCTTGGCCGTATTCCTTCTGCGGTGGGTTATCAGCCTACATTGGCCACTGAAATGGGCCAAATGCAGGAACGGATTACATCTACTAACAAAGGGTCTATTACATCCGTTCAGGCGATTTATGTGCCTGCCGATGACTTGACCGACCCTGCGCCAGCCACATCATTTGCCCATTTGGACGCGACAACCGTTTTGAACCGTGCGATTTCTGAAAAAGGTATTTACCCTGCGGTTGACCCACTTGATAGTACGTCTCGTATCCTCGAGCCTCGTACAGTTGGTGAAGATCACTACGCAGTTGCCCGTATGGTTCAGGAAATCTTGCAGAAGTATAAATCACTACAAGATATCATCGCCATTCTCGGTATGGACGAGCTGTCCGAAGAAGATAAATTGGTTGTGGCGCGTGCCCGTAAAGTTGAAAAATTCTTGTCCCAGCCTTTCCACGTTGCTGAAATCTTTACCGGTTCTCCGGGCTTGTTGGTCGACCTTAAGGACACGGTAAAATCATTCCGCGGTGTTTGCGAAGGCGAATATGACCATATTCCAGAGCAAGCTTTTTACATGGTTGGCGGTATTGATGATGTTATTAAAAAAGCTGAAAAAATGGCCCTAGAAGCAGCATAAAGTAGGCGGCATAAAGAAAACGGCGTAATATGAATGGTAAGCTCGATATAAAGGACTGTATCAATGATATCTGTCCCAATTCGGGCAAACCTGTCACTGCTGAAGGCTTGGCTTTGTACAAAGGTAAAGTCGTCGGGTTTTGTAATCCGGGATGTCGGGATACATTCGAAAACGCGGTTGCGATGTTTGAGAAGAATTTAGGAAACTAAAGCTAAGAGAAAAATAATGGCAGAAAAATTACAGTTTTCATTGGTATCGCCAGAGGCGGAACTTTTTTCTGGTTTGGTTGATCAGGTCGACGTACCGGGTACCGAAGGTGATTTCGGCGTATTTGCAAACCACGCACCATTTATGGCGGCCATCCGTACAGGCGCGATTACTGTTTTCAATGACGGCGCAAAGATCCGCTATATGATCCAAGGCGGTTTTGCTGATGTCATGCCGGAAGGCCTAACCATTTTGGCCGAGAGCTGCATCCTGATGAGTGATGTCAAAGCCGAGATGATTGCAGAAGAAATCACCAAAGCTGAAGCCGCTCTAGAGACTGCCGAAGGCGATGCAAGCCTACCCGCTGCACAACATCTAGACGGTTTGAAGCAATTGGCTGAAAGCCTTTAAAAAATACCTATTCTGCATTCGCCTTAACAACTGGCACATGCTGAATTCCCCATAAGAACGCGAACAGTCCTAGTACCGTCAGTAGTCCTGCCAGCATGAATGGTGCGCCGGGAAAATACGGTATGCTGCCTGCGCCGCCGTAATGGTGGAACAGGCGGGTCATGACGATAGGACTGATCAGCATAGCAATACCGGAGAGTGCGCCTGTTGCGCCTTGTAGCTCGCCTTGGGCATTTTTGGCGACACGGATGGACATCAAATTCATGATGGCCGGATTGGCTAGACCGCCGAGCGCCGCGGGTATCATATAGGCATAAGCGATAAATCCACTGTCGGCCACGCTCAGCCCGATAAAGGCACAGGCATTCATAATGATACCAATGACGGCACAATTGATCATACCGAGCTTGGGGATAGCAATACGGATAAGACCGCCTTGGACAATCGCCGAGGCCACGCCAAATGCACCAAGGGCAAGGCCTATGTTTTTAGGTGTCCAGCTGAACTTTTCGGACGTAAAAAATGCAAAGGAGCTAGGATAGACAAAGTGAGCACATGAGAACAAAAATAGTGCGACTAGGAACCAGCCGAGTTTGGGGATAGCCGATATTTTTTGCAAAACGCCAAATGGATTTGCGCGGCGCCAAGAAAATGGGCGTCGGTGCTCCATGTCCAAACTTTCCGGCACAAAGAACAGCCCGTAAAACGCATTAGCAAGTGCGATAAAGGCGGCGGCGTAAAACGGTACGCGTGGCCCAAATTCGCCGAGCAAGCCACCAAGCGTAGGTCCAAGCACAAAGCCAATACCAAATGCGGCACCAATCATGCCAAATTTCTGCGCCCGTTCGGCAGGTGGCGCTATATCGGCTATATAAGCGTTTGCAGTGGCATAGGTGGCGCCTGTGGCACCTGATATTATTCGCCCCACATAAAGCAGGGCTATGGTCGGTGCGATAGCCATAAAAATATAATCAAACCCAAGGCAGAAAAGTGAGAGAAGTAGTACACGCCGCCGCCCATAAGCATCGGACAATGCACCAATAATTGGCATAAAGATAAACTGCATGATTGCATAAGAAAACGTCAACCAACCACCATGCAGGGCGGCTTCATTTAAAGGTTGCCCCGTAAGCTCTCTCAGTAATTCCGGTAAGACAGGCATAATAATGCCCAGTCCAATAGCGTCGATTAAGACGGCAATCAGAATAAAGTTGATTGAATTAGTTGTGATTTTACCCGCCATTTAATCCCTAAATATTGTCCCCTGCAGGTTACCTTTAGACGAACTTTGAAAACTCTTTTTCCAGTCTCTCATAGACTGGGCGCTTGAAGGGAACAACTAGCTTGGTAGCCGTCTCTAATGAGGTCCAGCGCCAGTCGGTAAATTCTATCTGTCGGTGGGCGGTTAAGTTAATATGTTTCTCTTTACCGGTAAACCTAAAGGCAAACCATTTTTGTCTCTGCCCGCCCCAACCACGTGCGCGTTTTGAATATTTAAAACCATCAGGAAAATCATAAAACAGCCAATCATTTACTTTGCCGAGCGGCTCTATCATGTCTTTGGTAATGCCAGTTTCTTCGGCCAATTCACGTATGGCCGCTTGTCTGGGTTTTTCGCCCTTATCAATACCACCTTGTGGCATTTGCCAGACATAAGGGCCGGAAGCTTTTTTCCGCCGCCCCAAAAACACTTCGCCGTGCTTGTTGAACACGGCAACTCCTGCGGCAGGTCGGTATTTATCTAAATCAGATCGAATCATGCGGATAGGTTTACCGCTTTTTTAGCGCATAGGATACAGGCGCTATTTCTGTGTCTTTAGGTTTACTGGATAACCAAGATTTTATACCGTCAATAGTACCCATATAGGCAAACCCCATACCGATAGGCACATTTTCATAACTCTCTTTTGCAAGAGATTGGATGTTGCGGTGAACACTCATAGCGTCTTGTTGTTTTTCATCCAGATAAGCATGTGCACTTATGAGCGAAAGTCCTTCGCGCTTGGCCAATGGGTCTATACGAGCATTTTCAATCGCCCCGTCGTAAACAAAGCCAATGCCGGCGTCTTTTATTGTTTTTATAATCGGAAGCAATGCGGCCTCGTCGTTGACGAGAAGGTCGCCATCATAATTCGTCACGGCGAAATACCCTTGCGCCCGACTGAGCAAATATTCCAAATTTTTGATATTGGCAGTTTCAGGACCAGCAATTGTTAAAGTGCGGGTTTCTATGTTACCATTTCCTTGCATAGGCAGTTCAATCATAACCTCGTGGCCGTGAGCGCGTGCTTTATTGACCCAACCTTGTAAGCCCGGTGCATCAGCCGCGAAGGATAGTGTGACCGCGCCTGGAAGGTTGTTGATGGCTTGGCGCGTAATAGCCGGATTAAGACCCAGTCCGCCAACGACTAGAGACATGTATTTAATGTTGTCTTTTGGGCTGAACGGTTTGGCATAGGCGCTCAGTGCACTGCGGCCATCTTTGTGAGGGTTTGGTACAAGACCAAAAGCGGTTGTGCGGCTGAACCCATCAAGAGGCGCACGGACGAGGGGGGTGTATTTGGTAATGGTTTGCTGATTATTATTTATGGGTCGACCATCGATTAACATTGGCCCGGATTTTGTAGGCTTGCTAGGGAGAGTTGAAGCTGGTCTGTTCTGCGGTTCACCGGCCATATTTATTTGTTCTGTCGGGTTTGCATTTTGGGGAATATTGTCCGGTGCCAATAAATCGGGAAGTGGTTGGGTTTGATTATTTGTATTTGCCTCCAATGACTTAGGTAGGGGTATTTCAGTGATTGTCCGCGTGATAGGTTTGTTCTTTGCGGAAATATTCAACCAAGATATTGTGGAAAAGCCAATAATAGCCAACAATAATAAGGCACTAAAACCATGCTTACGCACAGATGGGAGTTTTCTTGGGTTTCTGCGAATATGTTGAGCCATATGTTATGGGTAGCGTGAGCTTGAATTAAATGCCAGCGGAAATATCGGCTAATTACACGGAAGATTATTGGTCAAAAAAACCATCTAAACGGTCTTTATAATCAGAAGATTTGAGAATTCTTACGGCTTCTTCTAATTGGTAATCTTTATCTTTTGGCCAATCTTCTGGGACAAATAGCGGTTTAGGTTTTGGCTTGGTTGAATGCCCTTCGGTTTCGCGGATGATGGCGTCCAGTGAATTTGGTAAACTTGATTCGGAGAATGCAATATGCTCCTCTCCGTCGTCAGGATAGGCCTCGATCCAGATATCGGGTGTTATTCCAAGCCCTTGGATGGAACTGCCAGACGGTGTGAAATATCGTGCCGTTGTTAGGCGAAGAGCACCTTTACGGCCTCCATAAAGCGGGAATACGGATTGCACAGATCCTTTGCCAAATGAAGGTGAACCGATAATCATGGCCCGGCCTCTGTCTTGTAATGCACCCGCGACGATTTCGGATGCAGATGCGGTATGTCCATTAATAAGGACGACCAAAGGAATGCCTGCAATTTTCTCATCTTGCTTGGCGTGATAACGGCTATTATCATCTTTTTGGCGTCCACGTACCGACACCACTTCTCCGCCGTCTAAAAACAAGCTAGCAACATCAATGCTTTGGTTGAGGAGCCCGCCGCCATTACCGCGTAAATCGAGAACTAACCCGGGCAGAGGATTACCGTGTAATTCCGTTAATAAGTCAATGGCTTCGGCGAGATCTCTGGCCGCGTGTTCGTTATTAAAGGTTTCAAGATATACATAACCCATGCCTTCATACATGCGGTGGCGTACGGCTCTTCCTTGTATGACTTCACGAACGACAACAACATCGCGCGGTTCTTCGCCCTCGCTAAGCACTGTGACCGTAATAGGATCACCAGCCAAGCCGCGCATTTTTTCTACGGCCTCACTTAGGGTTTTGCCTTCAATGTCATCACCTTCTACGTGGGTGATTTTGTCGCCAGCTTTAATGCCAGCGCGGTAAGCTGGCGCATGTGGATTGGCATAGCCAATCAAAATAAGCCCGTCTTCCATAGTGACTTCTATGCCAAGACCGCCATATTCACGCTTCGCACGTTTTTGCTGATTTTCGAAGGCATCAGGCGAGACATAACGAGAATGCGGATCAAGTGACTGCAGAAGGCCGTTGAGGGCGTTACTAATTAATATATTAGGCTCAATGGGCTCAACATATTGGTCTTGTACACGTGTCAACACATCTGCAAATACAGCCAATTGCTCATAGGTTCTTTGTTCAGAATCTTGTTTTGCATCTGCAAGTGTGCGCAGCGAAACGCCGATACACGCCCCAAATGTCACCAACAAGCCGAGCCAGAGTGACTTTTTAATAGTTAATTGCACGCTTTAGCCTTTAACCGTAGCCAACCGGGATTTATAAGAGCCGTCTTT
This sequence comes from Robiginitomaculum sp., assembly GCA_021776675.1. GTDB lineage: Bacteria > Pseudomonadota > Alphaproteobacteria > Caulobacterales > Maricaulaceae > Robiginitomaculum_A. The sequence continues at coordinate 510 of JAJFFM010000220.1, read as the reverse complement.
TAAAATCTCAACGGCGCGTTTTAATTGAAAATCATCTTCGACATCAAAGTCTGTAGGTGGATATTCCACGTCCATTTTTTCTTCAACAGTTTTGTCTTCGTCGCCGTTTTCATTTTTGATGGCATTGGGAAGGTCAGATTCGCGCAAGGATACATCAACCTTATCTTCGTCTAACAAAGCATATGAAATGGCAATATCAGGTGTGATACCAGTGCCCTGAATAGAGCGTCCGGCAGGTGTGTAATAACGTGCCGTAGTGAGACGCAGAGCACCATCACGACCATTACGCAACGGAATGACAGACTGTACGGAACCTTTGCCAAAAGACGTGAGCCCGAGTACAAGCCCGCGCTCACGGTCTTGAATAGCGCCAGCAACAATTTCAGATGCAGATGCAGACGCACCATCAATCAAGACGACAACGGGTATACCGCTTGCCAATTGACCTTTTTTGGCATTGTATATTTCTGTATCTTCTGCGCGGCGACCACGGGTTGAGACAACTTCACC
>JAJFFM010000219.1 GCA_021776675.1 Robiginitomaculum sp. | reverse complement strand
TAGCGAATTGATCACAATTCCAGCCACATTCGAAACCGTTACAGAGACAGTCGTCATATCTGACGCATCTACAGAGCTTGTGACAATACCGGCCGTATTTGAGACAGTATCTGATACTGTCATTGCCCAAGAAGCTTCTAGCGAATTGGTAACTATTCCTGCCACCTTCAGAACCGTAACTGAAACCGTACAAATCACACCGCAAACCGTTGATTATGTGAACGTTCCTGCAACTTACGAAACTATTTCAGAAACCGTTATTGTCCAAGATGCTTCAACAGAACTTGTGACCATTCCAGCTACATTTGCGTCTGTCACCGAGACAATTTTAGTACAGCCGGAAAGCAATGAACTGGTTAGTGTCCCTGCTAAATACGGTACAAGGACCGATACTATTGTGGTGCAAGAAGCATCGACTGAGCTTGTATCTGTACCCGCAGTATTTGGAACCGTAACTGATACAGTTGTTATCCAAGAAGCATCCACCGAATATGTGACAGTTCCAGCAACATATGAGACCATTACTGAGACGATTGTTGAGCAAGAAGCTTCAAACAATTTAATCGCGACTGCAGCGACCTTTAAAACTGTGACAGATACCGTGGTCGTCACACCGCAAAGCGTAGAATATATTGCTATTCCAGCTGTATTTGAGGCTGTATCTGAAACTATCGTCGTGCAAGAAGCCTCTTCAGAGCTTGTATCCGTACCTGCGACTTTCGATACAGTAACCGATACTATTATTGTGACGCCGCAAAGTGTTGATTATGTGACCATTCCGGCGACATACGAAACTGTTACCGATACCGTTGTGGTCCAAGAAGCATCTACTGATCTTGTTTCTATTTCGGCCGTATTTGAAACGGTCACTGATACGGTAGAAGTTCAAGCCGCGAGCGTAGAATATGTCAGCATTCCAGCCGTTTACGAAAACATAACCGAAACTGTGGTTGTGCAAGAGGCTTCTACCGAACTATTATCTGTTCCAGCGACTTTCAAAACTTTGACCGACACAATTATTGTGAGCCCGCAAACGACGGAATATGTAACCGTTCCAGCCGTTTACGAAAATATTAGCGAAACCATTATTGTGCAAGAAGCTACGACAGATCTCATACAAATTCCTGCGGTTTATGAGAATGTAAGCGAGACCGTAATTGTTCAGCCTGCAAGTATCGATTATGTCACCGTGCCTGCGACTTACGAAACCGTTTCTGAGACAGTCGTCGTGCAAGAAGCCTCTTCAGAGCTTTTAACTATTCCAGCCGTGTTCGAAACAGTGTCAGAAACTGTTGTGATCACACCAGAAACGGTGGAATACATTGTTATTCCGGCCGTATATGAAACCATCCAAGAAGCTTATACCGTTCAAGAAGCTTCAACCGAATTAGTTACTGTTCCGGCCACATACGGAACCGTTACAGATACTGTTATAATTACACCGCAATCAGTAGATTATGTCACTGTTGCAGCAGAATATGAAAATTACCAGGAAACCGTTGTCATACAGGCTGCAACAACTGAACGCATTACAGTGCCAGCAGTGTATGAAACCGTAACAGACACAATTATAGTCAAAGAAGCGGATATTGAATATGTAACTGTCCCGGCAACATATGAAACAGTCCAAGAAACTATCGTGGTTCAAGAAGCATCTACCCAGCTTATCTCAATCCCGGCCACATTTGAAACTGTTACAGATACTATAGTCGTCCAACCAGCAGGTGTTGAATATGTAACTATTCCGGCGGTTTACGGAAACCTACAAGAAACTATAGTTGTACAAGAGGCCTCTACTGAACTCGTTACTATCCCTGCAACTTTCGAAACTGTAACCGATACTATTGTCGTAACACCGCAAACCGTTGACTATGTTACTGTACCAGCCACATATGAAACCGTTGCAGAAACAATTATAGTCCAAGAAGCTAGCTCTGAGATCGTAACCATCCCTGCTGCATTTGAAACAGTGACAGATACTGTTGTTGTTCAAGCCCAAAGCGTTGAATATGTTACCGTCCCGGCTAGTTTTGAAACTGTAACTGATACAGTTGTTGTCCAAGAAGCTTCAAGCGAGTTAATAACAATTCCGGCCGTCTTCGAAACAGTAACGGAAACTGTCATTGTCACACCGCAGACCGTAGAATATGTTGCTGTACCAGCCACATATGAAACCGTTTCTGAAACAATTATTGTTCAAGAAGCATCCCATGAGTTGATCTCGGTTCCGGCGACTTTTGAAACAGTGACCGAAACGGTTATTGCGCAAGAAGCTTCTACAGAAACCATTACAACACCAGCCGTTTTCGAAAACGTATCAGAAACAATCATTACCCGTGAAGCCACGACTGAACTAGTATCAGTTCCCGCAACTTTCGAAACCGTAACAGATACAGTCATAGTCACACCGCAAACCGTTGATTATGTGACAATACCTGCTCAGTATGAGAGTTATCAGGAAACAATCGTTGTTCAAGAAGCCTCAACTGAATTGGTTTCCGTTGCTGCAACTTATGAGACCGTAACGGACACTGTAGTTGTTCAAGAAGAGACGGTTGAACTTGTCACTGTCCCGGCCGTTTACGAAACGGTGACAGAAACAATTACGGCCCGCGAAGCCTCAACTGAGCTGGTTGCCGTACCTGCAACCTTTAAAACGGTTAGCGACACGGTTGTGGTCACACCGCAAACCGTTAGCTATGTAACGGTTCCGGCGACATATGAAACTTACCAAGAAACTGTTGTAATCCAAGACGCATCTACTGAGCTCGTAGCAATTGCGGCGACTTACCGCGACGTTACTGAAACGGTGACAACTCAAGAAGCCTCCACAGATTTAGTAACCGTGCCTGCTACATTTAGCACTGTTACCGAAACCATGATTGTTCAGCCTGAGACGGTTGAATATGCGGTCATTCCAGCGCAGTTCCGTCAAGAAACTGGTACTTATCAAGCCTCTAGTGCATCAGAGCATATGGTCGTTATTCCTGCCGTCTACGATACGGTGACAGAAACATATATCTCGCAAGAAGCTTCTACAGAGCTTCGTTCAATTCCAGCGACATATAAAACTGTTAGAGAAACGATTATTGTTCAGCCTGCTCGTACAGAACTTGAAATAATTCCCGCAACATATGCAACCCGCACCGAGCGTGTGCTTATCTCTCCAGCGCGCGAAGAGTGGAAACCTGGCAATCAAGCTATTAATTTTGGTTCTATTGAACAATCCGGTCAGTTTAATACCAATACACCGCGTCAATATACGATCTTTAACGGTACGTCCGAGCAAGTAGTCGAATCGACACAAACAGTCGTTGCGGCAACTGGTGAAATTCTGTGTTTGGTGCTGATCCCGGCAACATATAAAACAATAACCAAACGCGTTTTGGTGACACCAGCACGGACAATTGAAAAGAATATTCCTGCCATTACCCGCCAAATCACACGCCGCGTCGTCGACATTGATGCGACCACACAAGAAATTGTTATCCCTGCAGTGACAAGTACATTCACGCGCCGCGTTGTTCGCTCACCTGCGCGCGTTATCACTTGGCGCGAAGCCAAACAAACCGGAGTGCTGAGCCTGCTTTCTGAATATAATGTAGACGGCACGATTTCTGGCTTTATTGACCGTGATAATAATGGCCGAGATGACCGCGATGGTCTAACCCGCGCTGACGCCGGTGCAGCAGACGCCCGCGGCAATGGTTCACGTGCTTATGGTGGCCTTTCTGGCACAACTGGTACTTATGACCGCCGCGTCGTAACACAAGAAGCTCAAACTGTTGAAAAAATTGTACCCGCCGTAACCAGACAAGTCACACGGCGCGTTGTTGACCAACCGGCTCATACCGTTGAGCGGGTTATCCCAGCGACAACAACAACAATAACCCGCCGTGTTGTAGATCGTCCCGCAACTACCCAAGAACGGCCAATTGCTGCAATTACTAAAACGGAAACACGTCGCCGCATTGCAACACCAGCAAATGTCGTCGAACAAGTCGTTCCAGCAGTTACTACAACTGTGAGCCGCCGTGTTGTCGACACGCCCGCAAGAACAACTGAACGGGTCATACCTGCCGCATCCGAGCAAGTGAGCCGCCGTGTTGTTCGCACGCCAGCCACTACGGTTGAGCGGGTTATTCCTGCTGTGACTAAACAGATTAGCCGCCGCGTCGTCGCGACAGAAGCAAGTGTAAGAGAACGGGCTATTCCGGCCATCACAAAAACAGAAACACGTCGCCGTATTTCGGCCCCAGCCGCTGTTCAAGAGCGTATCATTCCAGCAGTAACCGCACAGGTCACGCGCCGTGTCGTCAAAACTCCAGCATCTACGGTTGAACGCGTTATCCCTGCCCTCACCAAACAAGAAACACGCCGTGTGATGGTAACCCCAGCAGGCACAAGCGAACGGGTTATTCCCCAAGTGACTAAACAGGTCACTCGCCGTGTTGTCCAAACTCCTGCGCGTACGACACAAAGGGCCATCCCTGCTATCACCAAAACGGAAACACGCCGCGTTGTACTTGAGCCAGCACATACCGTCGAACGGATTATTCCGGCGGTGACACGGCAGCATACCCGCCGTATCGTGAAAACTCAGGCCAGTACACAAGAACGACTTATCCCTGAAATTACCAAACGGGTTAGTCGCCGTGTCATCAAAGACGCAGCCCATACAGTAGAACGCGTTATTCCACAAATTACTAAACAGGTCAGCCGCCGTGTGGTTCTAACACCGGCTAGAACGACAGAGCGGGCCATTCCGGCAATTACCAAAACGGAAACTCGCCGTGTCATTAAAGACGCAGCCCATACAATAGAGCGGGTTATTCCTGCTGTGACCAAACAAGTCACACGCCGCGTAGTCTCAACTGAAGCAAGAACACAAGAGCGGGTAATTCCGGCAATTACCAAAACGCAAGCACGACGTGTCATCAAAGAAGCTGCCTATACCGCCGAACGCGTTATCCCGGCTATCACCAAACAGGTCAGCCGCCGTGTGGTTCTAACGCCGGCCAGCACAACTACGCGGGCCATTCCGGCTATTTCCAAAATAGAAACACGCCGTGTCATCAAAGAGGCAGCCCATACTGTTGAGCGGGTTATTCCGGCTATCACCAAGCAAGTAAGTCGCCGCGTTGTCGTAACTGAGGCAACAACACAAGAACGTGCCATTGCTGCTGTGACCAAAACGGAAACACGCCGCCGCATTAAAAATGCTGCCCACACAGTTGAACGTATTGTACCAGCAGTGACACAACAAGTAACGCGCCGCATCGTCAAAACACCTGCATCAACCATTGAGAGAGCCATCCCGGCTATCACCAGAATGCGTTCGCGCCGCGTCATCAAAGAGGCTGCACGTACCGTTGAGCGGATCATTCCTGCAGTAACAGAGGACTTTACCCGCCGCGTTGTTAGCATTCCCGCAAGCACCACAGAGCGTATTATTCCTGCGGTAACTAAACAGGTAACTCGCCGCGTAATTAAAGACGCAGCCCATACGGTTGAGCGTGTTATCCCGGCCGTGACCAAGCAAGTGAACCGCCGCGCAATTGTAACGGCTACTTCAACCCAAGAGCGTGTCATACCGGCAATTACCAAAACGGAAACACGTCGTGTTATCAAAACACCTGCTCATACGGTTGAACGGGTTATCCCGGCTGTGACCAAACAGGTGTCCCGCCGCGTCGTAGAAAACGCTGCTTATACAACGGAACGCGTAATTCCAGCTATCACCAAGCAAGAAACTCGCCGCGTTGTTAAAACGCCTGCATCAACTCAAGAACGCGTCATACCGGCTATCACCAAGCAAGTAAGTCGCCGCGTTGTCAGCAATGCTGCTTCTACGCAGTCACGTGTCATTCCGGCTATTACTAAACTGGAAACACGCCGTGTCATCAAAGAGGCAGCGCACACAGTTGAGCGCATTGTTCCAGCTGTGACCAAACAGGTTAGCCGCCGTATCGTCAAAACGCCGGCAACTACTTTTGAGCGGGCCATTCCTGCTATCACCAAGCAAGTTAGCCGCCGCGTGGTCGCGACACCTGCATCAACTCGAGAACGCATCATCCCGGCTATCACCACTGAGGTCACACGCCGCGTTGTAGATCGTCCTGCAGGCACTACGAAACAGTTCATTTCAGAAGCAACCAAACAAGTGAACCGCCGTGTCATTAAAGACGCCGCCTATACGGTTGAGCGGGTTATTCCGGCAGTGACCAAGCAAGTGACACGCCGTGTTGTCAAAACACCAGCATCTACATTTGAGCGGGTCATTCCTGCGGTGACAAAACAATCTACTCGCCGCGTTGTAGAAACTCCGGCAACTACGGTTGAACGTGTCATACCTGGAATTACTAAACAAGTAACCCGTCAGGTTGTCCGTACTGCTGCGCGTACCGAAGAACGTGCTATTCCTGCAGTGACTAAGCAAGTGAGCCGCCGCATCATTCTGGAGCCTGCACACACAATTGAACGTGTTATACCAGCAGTGACCAAGCAAATGACACGCCGGGTCGTTGATAATCCAGCATCAACCCAAGAACGTGTTATTCCGGCAATCACTAATCAAGTGAGCCGCCGCGTCGTTAAAACACCAGCATCGACGATTGAACGTGTTATCCCTGCCGTGACCAAGCAGATCAGCCGTCAGGTTGTCCGTAATGCGGCACGCACAGAAGAGCGCGTGATACCGGCTATCAACAAACAAATGACACGCCGTGTCATTAAAGAAGCCGCACACACCGTTGAGCGTGTGATACCAGCTATCACCAAGCAAGTGACACGCCGTGTAGTTGATGCTCCAGCGTCTAAACAAGAGCGCATCGTTCCCGCTATCAGTAAGCAAATGACACGCCGTGTCGTGCGCACAGCTGCTACGGCTCAAGAACGGACCGTTCCGGCCATTACTAAGCAAGTAACCCGCCGTGTGATCAAAACGCCTGCGAGCACCGTCCAGCGTGTTGTTCCGGCTATCATCAAGCAGGTGAGCCGCCGTGTTCTACAGACGGCAGCATCGTCAATCGAGCGGACAATACCGGCAGTAACTAAAACAGTGACCCGCCGTGTGGTTGATGTTCCGGCGCGCACAGAGCGCCGCGAAATTGCCGCAGTATATGACACGGTCTCTGTACAGAAACTGGTTGATGCAGAACGTATCGAGAGAATCGCTATTCCTGCCGAGTACGGTTCCGTTGAAAAACGCACCCAAACTTCAGCAGAACGTGCAGAGTGGCGTCAGGTACTTTGTGAAGCGAACTCCAATTCTGTTGTTATCTCTGCAATCCAGAGAGCTCTACAACAGCGCGGTTTCTATACTGGTCGTGTCGACGGCGTACTTGGCCAAGCGACCTATAAAGCAGTTGAACAGTTCCAAATTTCTCAAGGCATGTCCACAGGCGGTCTAACATTACGCACAGTTGACGTTCTTGGGGTTGACTGGCGTTCTATGGTCAGTGGCGGTAGCTTCTCTTCAAGATCAGGATCGTCATCGTCTTCTTCAACAGTAACAGGCGGTACCTTTACCTCGGGTACTTACACCAACACATATACCGTTGATGTAAATGGTCAGGTTATTAACTCAAGCGGTGCGGTTATCGGTAGTGCCGATGCAAGTGGTAATATTATCGATTTACAAGGTAATATTATTGGGCGTCACACAACACAAACCACGTCTACCTATACACTTGATGCAAATGGCAATGTCTTAAATGCAGTTGGTGTGATCATTGGACGTGTTGACGGAAACGGAAACATCGTCGATGCATCCGGCAATGTAATTGGCAGCGCATCAGGCTTATCGACCAGAACCATAACAACAACTAGATCTACAACTGGTCCGGTTATAACGACTGGCTCTAGCTACAGCTCAAGCTCCAGTTCTAGCTCATCTGGAAGCTACTCATCTGGAAGCATTTCATCTGGTAGTTTCTCAACAGGCGGCTTCACGGTTCGTGCAAATGGCCAGGTCGTAGATGGTGCCGGTGTTGTCATCGGAACAGTTGATGCAAATGGTAATATCGTTGATGCAGCAGGCCGTATCATCGGCCGTGTCGACAACTAAGACCAGATACATTGAACTTTTAGCCCCGCATCTCTGGTGCGGGGCTTTTTTAGGCAAAAACGTGTGAAAAATAAAACAGCATAACTAGGTCAATTCAGGCGTTGACAGCCAAAGTTTTTTTCGTATATTTCGCGCTCTCTCGTGGCAAGGCTTTGTTTTGTTATGGGCAACCAATTTCAACAGCGGCTCCGGCACTAGAAACTTACACAGGAAACTTAAGTTTCAATTCGGTCAGTTCGCAGATTATTAAGGACGAGATTATGTTCGCAGTCATCAAGACAGGCGGCAAACAATACAAAGTCGCTAAAGACGACATCATTGTTATTGAGAAGCTGGACGCCGAAGCAGGCAAAAAAGTTACATTTGACGACGTTCTTATGTGCGGCGAAGGTTCTGATATTGCTGTTGGCGCTCCGTCTATCAAAGGCGCAAGCGTTAGCGGTGAAGTCGTTGAACAGCGCAAAGGCGATAAAGTCCTCGTGTTTAAGAAAAAACGCCGTCAGAACTACCGCCGGAAAAAAGGTCATCGTCAAAACGAGACCGTTGTCAAAATCACAGCTATCAAAGCTAAATAAATAAATTACAAGATTTGCCCCAAATGGTGGCAATAATGGAGACCTAAAATGGCACATAAAAAAGCAGGCGGCTCATCGAATAACGGTCGCGACAGTGCAGGCCGTCGTCTTGGCGTTAAGAAATCCGGTGGACAAGCCGTCGTTTCTGGTAATATCATTATCCGTCAACGTGGCACCAAGTTCTTCCCGGGCGACAATGTTGGCATGGGTAAAGACCATACTCTCTTTGCAACAGCCGAAGGCCGCGTCGCGTTTACGACCAAACGCAACAAACGCACATTCGTGTCTGTGCAGCCCGACCAAGCGGTATCTGCGACAAAATAGGTGATATTGAGATCACCGCTTCATGGTGATCATTATACCTAACGAATTTTAGGGAAGATGGGTCACCGCCCATCTTCTTTTTTTTTGGGACATTTTCGTTTAGGAATACAAAATGCGTAATGAGATAAAAACAGAAAGACTAACGCTCCGCCGGACACGTAATACCGATGCGCAAACTATGGCGCGTCGTATCAACAATCCGGAAATCCTACGCATGACAGCCACCCTGCCCATGCCGTATTTCGCATTACACGCAGAGTTTTGGTTGATGCGGGCATCTGCCAATTGGCGGCAAGGGTTATCATTCGCATATGCTATTACGACGAAGGACGATAGCATTATGGGTGTGGTTGATTTGTTTAAAAATGACCAAGATGATTGGGAAATCGGGTATTGGATTGCAAAAGAATTTTGGGGTTATGGTTATATGCCAGAAGCCGCAAAAGGCTTATTACGCGAGGGCTTTCGTGTGTTTGATACACCTTATATTGACGCTGGCTATTTCGCAGATAATCCTGCATCAGGCCGCGTGCTTGAAAAGCTTGGATTTATTGATAAGAATGATCCAAGTAGGCTGTTTTCCGTTGCGCGCGGGGAACGTTTTGACGGCATAGAACTCCGCCTGCGCCGTAATACCGCAGCGCGCTGGCAATAGGACAATTAGGTAAGAACATGAAATTTCTAGACCAGGCAAAAATCCACGTACGTTCGGGCTTTGGCGGCGCGGGTAGTGTAAGTTTTCGCCGCGAAAAGTCCATAGAATTTGGCGGGCCTAACGGCGGCGACGGCGGTAAAGGTGGGGACGTCTGGGCCGTAGCTAACCAAGACCTGAACACACTCATAGATTTTAGGTTTCGCCAGCATTTCAGAGCGCCTACGGGTCAGCACGGTATGGGCCGTGACCGTACGGGTGCGGACGGAGAAGACGAAATTATCGAGCTACCTATCGGCACGCAAATCTTTGACGAAACCGGCGAGCATTTACTGGCTGACATGTTAGAGCACGGCGAGCGGATGCTCCTTGCCAAAGGCGGCAATGGTGGCTGGGGCAATACACGCTTTAAATCCCCCACCAACCGCGCGCCGCGCCGCGCCAATCCAGGAGAGCCCGGCGAGGAATACGCATTGTGGCTACGGCTTAAGCTCATCGCAGACGTTGGCTTGGTGGGTTTGCCCAATGCAGGTAAGTCCACTCTTCTATCTGCCGTATCTGCTGCCAATCCGAAAACTGCCGACTATCCCTTTACCACAATACACCCTTCCTTGGGCGTTGTTGACATGGGCGTCAGTGAGCGCTTCGTTATGGCCGACCTGCCCGGACTTATCGAAGGCGCCGCAGAAGGTGCTGGCCTCGGCCATCAATTTCTCGGCCATGCTGAGCGCTGTATGTCGATCATTCATTTGGTTGATGGTAGCGCAGAAAATCCAGGTGAAGCCTACACCACCATTCGTAAAGAGCTGGAAGACTACGCCGATATATTTAAGGGCAAGCCTGAAATCGTTGCCCTGAACAAATGTGATGCACTGGACGCAGACACAATTGCCGCCCGCAAGCTGGAATTGGAGCAAGCATGCGGGGCAACTGTCCATGTTGTTTCTGGCGTATCGGGGCAAGGCATCAAAAAACTGATGAGCGCAGCCTTCAAACATGTAGAAGCCAGCCGCACAGCAGACAAACAGGCAAGGCTGACCGAAGAAAAAGCAAATGCCCGTAAACAAGCTGGATTAGAGCCAGAAACTGAAAAATGGCGGCCTTAAAACCCTATACCCGCATAGCCGTCAAAATCGGCTCCTCCTTGCTGGTCGACGAAGCTACCGGTTTGATCAATCAAGCTTGGCTTAAAAGCATTGCGCAGGATATTGCCAGCCTAACGACATCGGGTAAGCAGATTATAATTGTTTCGTCCGGGGCTATCGCGCTTGGACGTGGCCGTCTTGGTCTTAGCAAAGTCCATTTATCCCTAGCAGAAAAACAAGCATGCGCCGCCGCCGGGCAAGTTGTATTGACACAAACATATGAAGCCGTTTTGGAGCCTCTGGGGCTTAAAACGGCACAAGCCTTATTGACCTTGAACGATACCGAAGATCGCCGCCGCTGGATTAATGCCCGCGCGACCTTGTCAACATTGCTCAAACTAGGCGCTATCCCGATCATCAATGAAAACGATACCGTGGCTACAGACGAAATCCGCTACGGCGACAATGATCGTCTGGCCGCCCGCGTGGCGCAAATGTGCGGTGCTGATTTATTGGTATTGCTATCGGATGTAGACGGCTTGTACACCACAGACCCTAATCTGGACAAAGACGCGGCACACATTCCCGAAATAACAGACATTACGCCGGACATCATGGCTATGGGCGGTAATCCCAATCGGATGCGCGGAACTGGTAGCGGCGGCATGGCGACCAAGCTGCAAGCAGCGCGCATAGCGACAGACGCAGGCTGCGCGGTGGTTATCACCAAAGGCGATGCAAAAAACCCTCTGTCCGTATTGGCAAACGGCACGGAAAAAGCCAGCTGGTTTTTAGCTAAAACAAACCCTAAACTTGCGCGCAAGCAATGGATTGCCGGCAGCTTAAAACCCAAGGGAACATTGGTAATTGATGCAGGGGCCGCACGAGCCTTGTCCAAAGGCGGTAGCTTGCTTGCCGCAGGCCTTGTACGGGTTGAAGGTAAATTTGAGCACGGTGATGCGGTTATGATTACGGATGAAAACGGCATTGAAATCGGGCGTGGTTTATCGGGGTATAGCGCCAAAAATGCGACCGCTATCAAAGGCCTTAAATCTGGCGACATAGAAGCTCGCTTGGGGTATGATGGTGGTGCGGCCTTAATTCACCGCGATAATATGGTTTTAAGCACATGATAGAAGACCTCAAAAAACATATGACCACTCTAGGCGTGAATGCCCGAAAAGCTGCCAACACACTACGCCTCGTGAGCGGAGAGACCCGTACCAAAGCCATAATTGCTATGGCATCTGAAGTCCGAAATGCCGCCCCTGAAATTCTAAGCTCAAATGCCAAAGACATGGCCTTGGCTGCGGACAAAGGTTTGAGCCCGGCCATGCAAGACCGTCTGAAATTAACAGATGAACGGATAAAAAATATTGCACAAGGGCTAGAGGCCGTAGCCGCCTTGCCCGACCCGATTGGTGCAGAAGATGAACGTTGGACGCGTCCCAACGGCTTAACCATAGCTAAAGTCCGCACACCGCTTGGTGTCATCGGAATGATTTACGAAAGCCGCCCGAATGTGACGGCAGATGCCGCGTCTTTATGTATCAAATCCGCCAATCCTTGTATTTTACGCGGTGGCTCCGAGGCTCTACATTCCAATATCGCCATACACGGCGCTATTGTGAAAGGTTTGAAAACGGCAAACCTTCCTGAAACCTGCGTACAATATGTAGGCACCACAAACCGTGATGCGGTTGGTCATATGCTTGCAGGACTAGACGGCAATATAGATTTAATCATTCCGCGCGGCGGCAAAGGTTTAGTGGGTCGGGTTCAGCAAGACGCCCGTGTGCCCGTATTGGCGCATTTAGAAGGCCGCAATCACACTTATACCCATGCAGATGCAGACCCCGATATGGCGCGTGATATTATCGTCAACGCCAAGATGCGGCGCACAGGGATTTGTGGTTCGACCGAAACTTTACTCTTGGATAAAGCGGCTTTGGACATGTTGCCTATGTTAGCTGAAGCGCTCACTGGGGCGGGTTGTGAACTACGCGGGGATACAGATGCCTGTGCCAAAGTTAGCGATATATGTGCGGCCAGTGACGCGGATTTTATGACCGAACACTTAGATGCTATTCTCAACATCAAAATCGTTGACGGGTTAGACGCCGCCCTCGCCCATATCGACTTATATGGCAGCAACCATACGGATGCAATCATCACTGAAAACGTGGCCATAGCCCAAGAATTCCTCGCTAAGGTAGACAGCGCCATTGTCATGCACAATGCGTCGACCCAATACGCCGACGGCGGCGAGTTCGGCTTTGGTGCAGAAATTGGCATTGCCACAGGCCGTTTGCACGCGCGCGGCCCCGTAGGCGCACAACACTTGACCAGTTACAAATATCAAGTCCTTGGCAATGGCCAAGTAAGGCCATGAGGATGCGCCCTTGAGGAAACAATTATGAGTTATGATGGCCAAACTATCGGCCTATTCGGCGGTACATTCAACCCTGCCCACTCCGGGCATTTGCATGTGGCGGAATGTGGTCTGCAACGCCTAAACCTAGACCAAATTTGGTGGATGGTTAGCCCTGGGAATCCTCTAAAAACCGACAATACGCCTTATGCAGAACGTGTCGCGAGCGTCGAAGCTCTTAACCTACCGCCGCGCATGCATATAAGCCATATGGAACGGGATTTTGACACACGCTATACGGTGGAGACATTACGCCGCGCCAAAAAACGCTGGCCCCGCACACATTTCGTCTTCCTGATGGGTGCAGACAATCTCATGCAACTCCCGAAATGGAAAGGCTGGCGCGAAATTATGGAAACCGTTCCCATCGCTGTCATTGCCAGAAACGGTACAAGATCGGACGCCAAAGCCAACGACACAATAAAAGCGCGCCTAAGTTTGGCCGCCCGTCTCTATAGCTATGCCCGCATCCCCGAGAGCCAAGCCCATACATTGGCCAATTATGAAGCCCCCGCATGGACATATTTAACCCCACCGCTGAACCCATTATCGTCTACCGCATTACGCAATCATAGGCATCCCAATCTATCTCATACTATTGACACTCCAACCGTGATAGACCATAAGCCCTGACATTATTGGAGCGACTTGAACAGGCGCCCATATTACTAAAGAAAGATACTTGGAGTAAGACACTGACAAATTCATCTGACGCGGCCAAAATTGGCGCGCACGTAAAAACAAAAGAAGCCGCAGCAGAGCTGGCCGACATGATTTACGATATCCTTGATACCCAAAGCGCTGAAGACATTGTGCGGCTGGACCTGACAGGAAAATCGTCTATTGCCGACACTATGATTGTCGCTTCCGGGCGTTCCAATCGTCATGTCAGCGCGCTTTCCGATTATATTCAGCGCGGTCTGAAAGAAATTGGCTTAAAAAAGCTAGGTATCGAAGGCGATAAGCAAAATGACTGGGTATTAATTGATGCGGGCGATGTTATCGTGCATTTATTCCGACCTGAAGTGCGTGAATTTTATGCGCTGGAAAAATTGTGGTCCGTTTCCCCGTCTAGCGACGACCTAGATTAATATGAATATAACCATCCGCGCCGCAGGTTTAATAAAATCCGGGCCGGAGCGGACACTCATTGATAACTACCTAGGTCGTGTCAACATCGTTGGCCGCAATATCGGCATCCCTAACATAACTGAAAGCGCGGTTGATATCCGCAGCGCCAAATCCCGCAAGCTCGAGACCGAAACCATTTTATCTGTGGCAAAACCGGGTGATGTTTTGGTAGTTTTGGACGAACGCGGCAAAGCATTGACCTCACGGCAAATGGCCACGCAAATAGCAGATTGGCGCGACGACGGCGTTTCTAATCTAGTCTTTGCCATCGGCGGTGCTGACGGGTTCGAACCACATGCCCTACCCGCGAACGCCGTGAAATGGCAGCTTGGTAAGCCTGTTTGGCCCCATAAATTGGTGCGGGTGATGATAGCCGAACAAATCTACCGTGCGCTGTCCATATTAGCAGGTACGCCCTATCATCGAGATTAAATATCAGATAAACCGAATCCATGCTTCGTTTCGTCATTATATTTTTTATCTTTCTGTCGGCTAGTTTTGCTACTGCCCAAACGACTGATCCAAATAAGCTGGGTACATTGACGGAACAGCAAAAGCAGGCCGAAGAATTGGCCAAATCCCTTACGGTGCAACAAAAGAAAATTGTCGGTGAGATAAACGGCTTGCAAGATGATTTAATCGAAGCCAGTGGTCAGGCGCGCGGGTTTGAACGTGCAGAAACCGAGGCCCGTACCAAATTAGCTGATTTAACCAAGCAAGAAGAGGCCTTAAAAGCTAAAATACTGTCTGACCGCATAGCCCTGAGCGACATACTCGCGGCGCTACAACGTATCGACAAAAGTCCCCCGCCCGCTTTATTAGTGCATCCGAAAAATGCTACGGATGCGGCACGTGCAGCCCATTTACTGGCTTATCTCAGCCAGAGTTTGCACGAAAAATCTAAAGAATTGCAGGAACAACTCATCGAGCTACAAAATGTGCGTACAAAAATGAACAAAAAACGCGGTGAAATAGCCAGCCACGCCAAAGCCGTTAATGTGCGTTTGGGCAGCATTAAATCTATTATTAGCGACAAGTCATATCTCAACAACAAACTCGATAAAGACAGAAAAACAAAAATTAACGAAGCGAACAGGCTGGCCAAAGAAGCCAAAAACCTACGCGAACTCATCGCGCGATTTGAAGATAATGCTGAGGCTATATTGCCGCGTTTGAAACCATCCCGTCGACCACGCGATCCAATCCCGCGTTTAAAACCAAGGCCCGGGACAACGTCTTCCCCTACATATGTACCGCCCGCTTATATTCCGTCCGGATCTGCTCGTTTTGCTGATGCGCGCGGACAAGTCCCTCTGCCCGTATTTGGTAAATTAAGCCGCAATTACGGCGCCCGTTTGGCAGGTGGCGGGACGGCGAAAGGTATTAGCCTGAAATCTACACGCAAAGCTCAAGTTATCGCACCCTTTGCAGGCAGGGTCGAGTTTTCCGGTGCATTTAATGATGATCATGTGGTAATTTTAAATGTAGGCGGTGGATATTTTATCGTGCTGACGGGGCTCGGTGAAACCTTTAGCGAAGCCGGTACAAGCGTAAAAGCCGGAGAACCTCTCGGCCTAATGCCTGCAAATGGTGCCAAATTACCCGAATTATTCATGGAATTTCGTAAAAACCGCAACAGTATCAACCCGAAACCTTGGATTGGCGCGGCTCTTGCAAGAAATGGGTAACAAAAGTGGGTGCCAACTGAGTAAAGGGACAAACACGGAAAAATGACCATAAATTCACCCATGTCAGCGGTAATTTCTGGTATTATGGTTTCGTAGCAGATATGAACATCTAAAATAAGAAAAGCATTTAAGACTTTCTGGAGACACACATGAAATACATATTGCCAACTATGGGGATAATTGCCGCCAGTGCATTGTTCGCTTTCTCGACCAGCAATAACAGTGCCGTGGCGGTAGAGAAATCCAGCCAAGAACAAACTTTCGAACAACTTGATTTACTTGCCGATGTTATGGCGCGTGTTCGAGGCGGTTATGTCGTACCCGTTGATAATGCTGATTTGATCGATGATGCCTTAAACGGTATGTTGCAAGGCCTGGACCCTCATTCCAGCTATATTGCACCAAGCCAATTTGACGATATGCAAATTTCTACCTCTGGTGAATATGGCGGTCTTGGTATGGAAGTGACATTAGAAGAAGGCGTGGTTAAAGTTATTTCGCCTATTGATGATACACCTGCCAAAGAAGCTGGCATTAAATCAGGTGATTACCTAACGGCTGTGGACGGTGTGTCTATACTTGGCTTTAGCTTAAATGATGCCGTTGATAAAATGCGCGGAAAGCCCGGCGAACCGATTACAGTAACGGTTGTGCGTAAAGGCGAAGATCCGCGCGATATCACTATGGTGCGGGCAATCATCAAGAAAATTCCTGTGCGCCACGAGATTAAAGACGGTGTCGGCTATTTGCGGATTTCCCAATTTAACGAACTAACTGCGGCGTCTTTGGAAAGATCGATTAAAGAGATTAAAAAAGAACTCGGCGGAAAAATCCCGGGCATAATTGTTGACTTAAGAGGGAATCCTGGTGGTCTGCTTGACCAGTCTATTCGCGTATCCAGTGCATTTCTAGACGGCGGTGAAGTTGTCTCAACCCG
>JAJFFM010000218.1 GCA_021776675.1 Robiginitomaculum sp. | reverse complement strand
TGCCCCAAAAGCGATCTCGGCGGTGATTCCGCGCGAGTCGACGTAGCCGAAAACGTAGCCGACACGGAGGGGAAGCCCTGCTTTCTGGTCACTAGGCGCGCCTCCTCCGAACGGGAACGACCCGTGTTCCAGCGCCGCCCGATCGATGGCCCCCACGTTCTCGATTACGAGACACGCCGGGAGAGAAGGCAGCCGGAACCGTAGCGGTGAACTCAGGCGCGACGGTCGAGCCGGACGGATTGGAGACTGAACCAATCGGAGGTCATGGGGCCCGGAGATAAGGGCCGGTTTCGAAGTGCCGATCCTCCCAAGCAGGGACAGATGTCCGGATTGCACCATCCGCTAGCCGTTAGCGGGCTCCGGGTCGTCCTCGACGCTCTCGACGAGTTCCGCTTCTGTGATCTCGACGGTCGTGAGTGGCGACCGCTGGGAGACAGCGAGGGCATAGTCATGGATGTCGATGGTGAGAAAGAAGATCGTCTTGTGATTGTAGGTAAGGAAGGGAATGTCGCTCGACAACTGCGTCAGCGCGAAGTGAAGGTCGCGGGAAGTCGTCTTGAAAATGACTACGTATCCGAAAGGTCTGTTGTACTGCTGGCAATACGTATAGACCTGTCGGAACGCCTTGCGCATGTATGTCTTTCCGCGACTCTTCGCATCGAAGATTTTCACGTCCGCGAGCAGGGGGTCGGCCCCTTCCTGGGCGCCGATGAGGTCCACTTCGCCGCGGACGGAGCTGGGCTCTATGGCGAAGTCGATCCCGTGATCCCAGAGGTAGGCGTACAGGTCGAGGGCGAGTGCTGCTTCCGCCCGACGGGGCTCTTTTCCGGCCTGCGTACGCAACTGTTCAGCGAAGAACCATTCTGATCTCTTCTTGTAGCGGAGAAGGACGCCGAGAGTCGCGCGTTCGTCGTCGAGGTTCTCGTCAACGTACTCGTAGAACGGTTCGAGAAAGACCTCGCGAAAGACGTTCAAGCAGTCTTCGTAGTTGGTCGATCCATCGAATGGCCGGGCCACCGTATGGATCAGGTTGGTGGGGTTGTCAGTACTCGCGAGGCTCCGGAGCAGCCACCGGCCAATCGCCGCTGCTTCGGTTTCGTCTTCGCCGACGCGAGCCTCGCCCTCGATGACCAGATTCGCTTCGTTCTCGGCGTCCGGCTTTGCCGCTAGCAGCTCGGCCTCTATCCCGACCAGGGAGGGGTTGCTGTCGAAGAAGACCCAGAATTGCTTGAGTGTCGGCTGGATGATCTCGTAACCCACTGACGAGAGTCGTCGCGCGCGCTTCTGCAGCTTGTATCTGAGGTTTTGAACGTACTGAGAGTCCATCGGAGTCAGATGTTGATTTGCAGGCCGGAGGTGCCGGAGAACTGATCGCGGAGTTGTCTTAGTTGTCGGTTGATGTTCCTGACGGCGGTGCGGACGGTGTTCATCTCGTCCTCTAGCTGGATCGTGGAGTGGCAGCCCCGGCAGAGTCGGACCTGTCGAAGCCGAACCTCCTTGAGCGAGATGTCGTTGAGAAAACAACATCTCGGACATGGGAACGGAATCTCGATGCTGTCAATGTCGAACATGTGGGCCACTAGTACCATGAACCACCGAGCGCCGGGTTTTTCGGAGGTTCCGCGGATGGCGTCGGGGCGCGCCTCTACCGCTAGCCTCCGCCGCGCCGCGTGGCGTTTCTTGAGCGAGTCGCGGCCGACGAGGTGGCCTAGTGGGCGACGGTCTCAACGGACCCCTACTCCGCTGCCCGGCGCGCGGAGCAGTCGTTCGAGAGTGCACAAGGGCTCGGTACCATTGGGCTCTGCCCCAAGGGCGCGCGCTGAGGACTCGGACCTCGTGCCTCACGTAGCCGAATACGTAGCCGCTTCGGTGCCAGCACCTAGTGACTTCCAGCGTCGATGGAGCGAGGGCCTGAGAAGCCCTGCGTCGGTGGTTCAGTTCCGCCCGAGCCCACCACTAGATTCCCCTTGGCGCGTATACGCCGCAAGGGATATTCTCCCGTTCCGGGCGATTCGGCCGATTGCTCCCTCTTGCCCTCTTTTGCTCTCGTTTCGCCTATTTGTGTACACAGGGTGTACACAAGGTGACCACGTGGGTGCGCGGCCGTGACCGCGCGGTCGCTCTCCTGCCGCGTACTCGGCCCCGTGTGGGCCACCAACGGCAAGAAGCCCATGTCACGACGCTTCTACGGGGAGTGCACGCATTGCTGGCTGTGGGCGCACGGGCGCGTCGCTCGCCGCGACCCGCGGTTTCCGGGACTGTTTCACCGCACCACTGAGATCGCCGTTGGCGCATGCGCGCGTGGATTGCGGACAGCCCGCTAGCTCCGGCGATGTCTTCCAAGGGGACTAGCGGTCGACCGCCTGTCGGATCATTCCCAGTACCGGTGTGGATGACTGCTCTTGTTCCTTTCCAAGGTAACCGGTCGTTGCGCCAGCGAAGATAGCCTCGGTCGCTGCCAGAAGAACCTGGTCCCTGACGATGGCGCTCTCGGTGGATTTCACGAATGTCTGGAAGGTCTGCAGCGCGTTGCTGCGGTGCTTGTTGATGAGTGCGTTGTGGCGGTGGGCACGGTAGTTCTTCGCCGCGAAGAGAACCCCGAAGTAGAGAACGGAAAAGAGAAGGACCTTGCCCGCCAGCAGCTGCCACACGGCCTCGGGCCCCTGTGGTGTCGTTAGTTCGGCAGTGACGACGGGAACCAGCAATCGCCCGGTCGCAGCTAGCCACGCGGCGACCGCAGTCAGAGCGCCTAGTAACGACGCTACGATCAGCCAGACCTTTGCGCCCTCGGTGTGCTTTCCAGCCTGCGTGCTGAACAGGTTGGCGTGTACTTCCACTCCGGTCTCTGCGGCGGCCTTCTGCATCGCCAGCAGTACGGCCTCGGCCTCAGCACGGGCCGCGGAAACTCGCGCCGCGTCTTTCTGCGCCGTCTCCGCACGACGGGCGGAATCAGCGCTGCCGGTTCGGGCGTAGGCCACGTACGGAGTTACTGTCGTGTAGACGTTCTTCACCGCGTTGCGGAAGCGTTCCTCGAATCCGTTTCGATGAGACCTGTTCGCTGCATCCTGAGTTGACATCTTGCGTGATTCGTCCAGGACCGTTAGGAAGGCGTTGGCCGCCGCTACGATCTCGGCCATGATCTGCTCGTCAAGAAAGTCGAAGCTCGTGTCTCTCGCGCTGAGAAGGAACTCCCGGACCCGTTCCGCATCCGGGAGCCGTTTGCCGAAGCTCGCCTCCTCGGCGTCTTCCGCACGTAACGCCTTGCCCAGGTCCATAGCGTCGAGCGCGTCCAGAGCGCCCGTCAACTGCGATAGGTAGACGTCTAACTGCCTGCTGCTCATCGTGCCCTGACCCTCCCGTTTAGGTTTGCCGGTAAGTCTGCGCCCGCTGGCGCTGGGCGACAAGAGAAGGTGCCCTAAACAGGGCCACGTTCAGCGGCACGGGGGCACGCTAGACTGACGCCATGGGGGCCGCCACGGCTGAGACATAAGCCATGGAACTGGTGCAGTGCGCAGACGGCACAGTCCCGCCGCACGACGACTCCGGATGGTGGTTCGAGCCCTTCCAGGGCGCGAAGGGGCGGTGGCTCTGCGGGTCGAACAAGGACCACACTGACACGGCCTGTCTGAAGTTCAGCCGTTCGACCTCACACCTGTTCTGCCGGAGCATCGGATCCTCACTGCGCCGCTCTATCCTCGGGCCGGTCCGTCGGGAGTGCTCAAAGGGCCCGTCCTTGTTGGCGCCTGCCCCAAAAGCGAATGCGGCGGATCTGGTCAGCAAGCTCCACGTAGCCGAATACGTAGCCGCTAGCGGCGCATTCCAGATTGCTCGGGCTGTTGAGCATTCGCTCTGGAGCTTCGTTCATCTGGTCCGTCCTTCCACGTCCCCGACGCGAAAGACCAGCCGCGGCTAGAGGAAGAAGCGGCGAGGATCGCTCGGGAGCTGTTCCGCTACGTCGACTAGCACCCCGGCGTGGTGCACGCCCGCTCCGACGAACGAGCAGGTCCTCCGCTCGTTCTGGGAGACTCTCCACTCACGCATTCCCCTCGACTCCGTCCGGACATCGCCCGCGGCGCTGCCACACGCGACCCTGGCAGGAGACGTATCGCCTTTCTTCACAGTGCGCTCTCGTACGGCCGTGTAGGCCGCCAAACCGCGCCCCATGCCGCGACAGAGGGACGCAGAATACGGGCCGCGCCCCCGCCAGACACTGCGCTGTGCGCTGCACTTGCTACCGCGTCTAACTTCCCGTCCGCGAATACCTGGTCATCTCCCGGCTAGCGACCTTCCCCTCGGCAATCGGGTCCCCTAGTAGGGTCCCCGTTCGATGCCCGGATGAGTGCAGGTCGGGCGTTGGCGACCGGGACGAGGGGGTGACGAGGGGAGCACCCCGAACGAGCCCTTCGGATCAGCGCGAGAAGAGCGCGCTCAGGGCGCAAGGCCCTGCGTGTGTACTGCCACCATGCGGCGGCGGGTTTCCGTCAGCTCTCCGCAACTCGGTCCGGGTTCGCGCCACGGCTCTCGCGACCCGGCGGGGCGTCAGGAACAGGGGCAGTGCGCGCGGCAGGAATAGAACCTGACACCTCCGCAGTGTGACGCCCCCGCCTATGGAATCCGGGGAGCACTCTTCGTTGGAGCGCCTGACTCGCTGTCCGCCAGGAGGATCCTGGATTGCGCGTGAAACAGTGGGATCACCGCGCGATCCGGTGCTAGCCTAGCGGCCTGTGTGACTGACAAGGAACCCTCGGTGGCCGCTTATGGACTACACAAGTCGGAGTAAGAGCCTCGATCCGAACAGGATCCGCGAGCTGACTCTCCCCGACAGAGCCGCGCGTGTGCTCAGTGACTACTCGTCACACGACGAGATAGTGCGCCCCTTCGTTGCGCTGGTCTACGGCAGCCATCGTACTGGCAAGACCACCACACTACGACTACTTTCCGAAATCGCGCGTCATCAGAACGCCCTGCCCGTCTTCCTGAGCACGCGAGAGTTAGGAACCCGTGCCAACCTTGGGCCAGTGCTCGCGGGAGCCGCTCTGTCCGCCCTTGAGCGTGAATACCCAGACGAGAGCGAGATGCGCCGGCCCCTCGAGTCGGCTGCCGGGGGCGCCATCCGAGGGGTCTCCCCGCTAGTGCGCCTGCTACGGAAGGCACTCGCAGACCGATCCTCCCCGCCGACCCGAGTCCTGCTACTGGTCGACGACGTCGAATTTCTGGAGTCAGTCAGTTCATACGACCTCGACGACCTGGTGAGCGGGTTCGTTGGACGGCGCGCGCGGGCGGAGCCTGGCTACGATCTCATCGACTTGGTCATGGCATCCGAATCGGACGTGCCCAGGCTGCCAAAGCGAATCCGCAGGTACGAACTGCGTCTCTCAGAGCAAGAGCTCGCCCGCCGGTGGGATGAACTGGGCATCGAGGAACTCGGGGACCGCTGGCGGGCCGTCCCCCGCGACGAGTTCACAGAGGTGGTCGAGGCCTTCCTTCGCACAGAAACCCGACCTGATGTCGCGTTGGGCGTGCTTGCTGCGACATGGAAGCGATTCGGCTCTGGGGATCTCTTCGAGGCCGTGCTTCAGGCCTCCCTGACAAAGGAGGAGCAGCAGGTTCTAAGCCTGATTACCCTCCTGCAGCCAGTCGAGCGTTCGTACCTCGCGCCACTGCTTGATACTCCCACTGACGTGCTCGATTCACTCGATGGCAAGGGACTCCTTGTGAGCACACGCGGTGGCAAGCTCGCGGCCCTGGAGCCGATTGGCTCGACCCTGGTCGCCCGCTCCCTCGCGGACAGTTCAATCGAACTGAACGAACTCGCGTTTGGCTCGCCCGAAGCGGAAACAGATAGGCAACTCGACGACGTACTGGTCCAGAACAGGCAGGCTGCGCTCGTCCTCAAGGGCGAACGCTCGATCATTGTCGGAGATCGGGGCGCCGGGAAGAGCGCTGTCTACAAGCAACTGCGTTCCTTGCGAGGCTCCGCCGGATTGGAGTGGCGCGTCGTCGGCGATGCAGAGCCCGGCAACTTCGTCCAGAGAATGACCGTAGACGCCGCGCCCGCAGGATCGGCTGATCACTTCAGAGCCGTTTGGTTGGCGTATTGCGCCGCAATGGTAGCCATCGACCTGCTGGAAAGCGTCGACGCGCACAGCGAGACCCGCGCACTGCGATGGACCGCTTATCGTCTGCTCCGCACAGTCGGATGGGCTCACCGGGTTTCAGGAGACGTCACCTGGCCGATCCGCGCCTACGAAGCAGCACGCTCCTTCGTAAGGATCGGTCTCAAGTTGAGTATCGGCCCAGTCACGCTTGAGCCGAGTTCCGCCGCGACCAGGCGGCAACTTGGGCGGGACGAACTCGATATCGACGACTTCCTCCAGCAGGCCGACGGCGTACTACGAAGCGCAAGCAGACGCGTGTGGGCCGCCGCTGACCGAATCGACGAACTCTACAAGTACGACCGCCCCAAACAGGAACCCCTAGTGCAGGGCGTTCTTCTTGCGGAAACCCGCGTTGCTCAGTTGTCGAACATTCGCCTAGCGCCGTTCCTGCGGACAGATCTGTATGAACTCTACGACCTGCAGGAAAAGAACAAGTCCCGACAACGGCGCATCCAACTCTCGTGGAAGGAAGATCAGCTGCGTCAACTGTTGTTACGCCGCGCTTACGGTAATGTAAATCTGCGCAATCTCGCCGCAGCTTTCGGCATCGATCCTCACGGACCACCGATCCATCAGGAGGTTGCCCTCGCCGTCCTCTTCCCTCGCTTCGTTGAAGATCAGCCTTTCTTCGTCTGGTTGATCGAGACGCTCCAGAACGCAAGGAGTCGGGTGGCTCCCCGACAGATCGTCCTGTTCCTGAACGACCTAGTTGACTCTGTCGAATCTGAGTACGTAGCGCGGCTTCCAGTCTTCACAACAACCGAAGTAGTTGCAGCAGTACGCCAAGTCTCCCGGATGAGCTTCGAGGAGGTGGTCTCTGACTTCCGCGTGGCGGTCGGCTTCGTCGAGAGTTGTCGGGCGGGGCGCCTGAGGACTTTCTCCATCGATCAGGTAGGCGACCTCTTCGATCTGTCGGAGGGCTCCCCCGTTGAGCAGATCAACCGCCTAGAACGGCTTGGCGTCGTCGGTCGGGGAGTGGCAATAGAGGACGACCAGGCAACCGTTCGGTTCGAGATCCCGCGGCTCTATTGGGAGCACTGGGAAGATCTCAGCAGCTAGTCTGTCGGCAGGGGAGAAGACGACTAACCTCGGTGGTAGGAGCACATCGCCCAGTAGGCATAGAGCGTTGCGAACGTCTTTACCTCATAGACTAGGGGGCGTGGACCGAGGGCGTCCGGAGGCGAGAAGAACTCACCGCTCGGTCCCTGTTGGCGTCGGAGGAACGCATGACCTACGCGCGAGGCGGCGGCAGCTTCGTACCCTGCTTGATCGTCGAGGCTGATCAGCGCATAGGCGGTGCTCAGCCCGGTGCTCACCCGTCCTGAAAATCGCCCCCAGCCGCCATCTGTGTTCTGACTGTCCAGCACGTATTTCAGAGCACGTTGTCTGAGTTGACGGCACGCGGCGGCATCGTAGCCTGCCAACCGGAGCGCTAGCAGGACCTGCGAGAGCGCGTACTGTGACGAAAGGGTCCAATCGTAGGGAAAGGCGCCACTGTCCATTTGCGTTCGAGTGAACCATTCGCACGCTCGCGTGGTCGCCAATCTGTCCCGGTCACTGGCTGCCAACGCCATCACCGCGTGCGCGGTGACTTCGGCCTCGGAGGGCGCTCCCTTCACATAGGTCGAGAAGCCCCCGTCGTCATTTTGCGCCGCGCGAATGTACCGCTCGGCTGCACGGAGCGAATCTCGATGGCGATCTGCACCGTGTAAGTTCAGGAACAGGTGGCACAGAGCAGTATCGTCCACGTCAGCCGCGCGCACCTCTTCCGAAAACCCCCAGCCACCCGTTGCATGCTGTGCGCCAGCTATGTACTCGGCCATCTTGTCGCGAGTCGCTGATCGCGTACCCCGGCCTGAGAGTAAGTAGCCCCCCATCGCCGTCAGCCAAATGTCGATATCGGGAACGAACGGGACACCCCCGTCAGAGGTGATGTGTTTCTCTACGAAGTCCACTCCGCGACGGATGGTCACAGGCAGTCGAGCACCGGGCTTGAGAGCGATGAGGGTCACTAGTGTCAAGAGGATGTGGTTTTCCCAGCTTCCGTTCGGAGACTGCGCTTTTTCGATGCGGTCAAGGTCATTCGAGGACAGGAAACGCCGGTCACCGATACGGTTGCCGTAGATCATCCTCGCGGCGGCCATCATGAGGATTGCCCAATGCTGACTGTTGGCGAAGTCGAACTCGGCGGGCGAGTAGGCGAGGCCGTCAAACGAGATCGCGCCGACTTCGGCGAGCAGGACCGAGAGCAAGATCTGCTTGCGAGACCTTGAGGAATGGGCGAACTGCGAGAGTGATTCGGTCAGTCGCGTCGCCCCGCTCTCCCCTCGCTCGCCTAAGACTCCGCGTACAAGGAGGTCGCTGAAGAGTTTGCCCAGATCCTTGGTCACGGTGGCCGCAGACCCACCATCAGGCCGCGCTGTGTATTGGTCGCACCAAGTACGCAGGCGTGGGATCGACTGGGGAGCGAAGGATGTGCCTTGGAGGAAGTGCAGATAGAGGGCAGTCTCGACCGAGCGGGCTGAACACTTGGCGTGTAGACGGCCGTTCGGACGCACTTGGGCCGCGAGATGGGCCTCAGCACGATCGATAGCCGCCGTCACATCACCTCCCCTTCGTACCCATAGAACCGCTGTTCGCGGCTCTTTCCGAGGGGCGGCGGCTTGCGGGCAGCATTTCTGCCACCGGAACCGTCCGGACCCGGTACAGTGGCCCGCGCCGCGCGAGGGGCCGACTTCCCTCCAGACTCCAGAATCAGGCGACGAATCGGTGACGGGAACCTGCTGTTCACGTCGATCCGGTCAGCCCAGCGCTTGAGGTGGTCTCTTGTTGCGAGGCCCTGGGTTCGCCAACGCTCGGCCCTCCCAGGCCGGTAGACTCGTCCGTTCGGCCTTCCCCGGGCGAGACGCTCCGCCCCAGAGCTCAGTCGGTAGGCTCCAGTTTGCCAGCCGACACGGGCCGCTGGCATCGGACCTTCACTCCGCTGTTCTATGCGGTTGTCCACCGCGGCGGAGGGCTCAAAGGCTCCGTCCCCATTGGCTCCTGCCCCAAGAGCGAATGCGGCTGGACGCGGCGACCTCCGCCACGTAGCCGAATACGTAGCCGCTTCGCCGCTGACGTCCGCCCTGCATGCGGAGTCTCTCGCACAGCGATGAACCGCTGGAGGGGATGCTGCTGGCCTAACGGAGATGCTCGCAGTATTCGGCCACGAGCAACGCCGCTGCCCCCTATCGCAGGCACCGTTTCCCAATCGAGATCATCGGCCACGCGGTGTGGCTCTACCATCGGTTCTGCCTGAGCTTCCGAGATGTCGAGGATCTCTCAGCAGAGAGCGGGGCCGAGGTCACCCACGAGACGATTCGGCCGTGGTGTGGGAAGTTGGGTCCCGATCATGCGCGGAAGCGCAGTCGGCGCCAGGGGCGTTTAGGCGACGCTTCGTTCCTCGACGAGGCGTTCGTGACGATCCGCGACAGGCGCCACTACCTCTGGCGCGCGGTTGATCAGGACGGCGACGTGATCGACATTCTGGTCCTACGCCGGCGCGACGCCCGCGCTGCCGAAGCGGTTCTTCCGCAGTTGATGAAGGGGCAGGGGCGGGAGCCTCGATGACTGATCACCGACAAGCTCGGCAGCTACGGTGCCGCGCACAGGAGCGTAATGCCCTCGGTCGAACGTGTCACTGCGCGCCTCGCGAACAACCGAGCAGAGATCTCGCATCAGCCCAGTCGTCAACGGGAACGGCAGATGCGGCGGTTCAAGTCAGCGGGACAGGCTCAACGATTCTTGGCCGGGCAGGGTGTGGTCCTCGACCTTCTCCGCCCTGGACACCGCTTGCGCGCAACAACCTACCGGCTGCTGCGCGCCCGATCCATGATGCTAGAGCAGGAAGCCACCGCATCCTGAGAAGCCGCCTATCCCCGCGGCACTCCCTGGGCTCTGAGTCCCGGTCAGTCAAGTTGACAGTGCCGCCCAAATGGCTCATCAGCGCTCACGCGACCCCCATCGACAGGAGCCCGGCAACGCACGCGACTGCAACAGCACTTTTGTGCGCAGCTTCCGCCCACGCGTCTACCCCTGCTAGGCTCTCGCATTCGTCTTCCAGAGACCTTCACGATGGGGCCGTCAATGCTCGCGACGATAACAGAATACGGCGTTCCCCAAGCGTCGTACGTTCGCGCCCTCGGCGATTTGACGGAGCGCGCGCGCGCGCGAGCGCGCGCGGGCTTCCCCGCGCAGCAGACATTCATCGCTACTCTAGGCAGTACGGATCTCATCGAAATCCGTCTCTTTGATCACTATCTTCACTTCGCGGAAGTTGCTGGCAGCCCGGAGCAGTACTTCCAGCGCTCGATCGGAGCGTACTGCCCAACTGTGCGCTCGGGAGCTCCGGACGGTCTGGGGCGTGTCGCAGGTATCAACGAGGTGCTGTCATCCGACCCTGCGAGGCCGTTTCTCGCGGTCGCGTACCTTCGATTCTCGCGGATCGTCAAACTATGCTTGGAATCGCCCGACGGTGAGAGGAATCAGCTGCTCGCCGGGACCGCACTTGACGCACTGGTAGGTGACGGCGCGCCGCTATGGAGCATCTGCGAGCACCTCCACGGCGAGGTGCCGGAGGGAAAGCACCTTCAAATCGCACCGCTGGTCGGCCTCGATGCAGTTGACGTTGTGCTGGTCGTCCGCGGTGCGGACCTGGCGCATTTTGCCGCGATCAAGCTCGCGGTGAGCCTTCTGCGGCTGGGGGACATCTGGCCGGCGTCTGCCGTTCCGCGGAGTTTGGAGCTTCTTCAAGGGCTTCTGGGCCACAAGAGCCCTGCCGACGTGAGCTCGCGGGCTTGGGATGCGACCCGGCTCTTTGAACGATGTTCGTTGGTCCTAGGCAACCCACTCTCCATCGACCCGGACACTGGGAACTGGTTGCCAGAGGGCTGGGACGATGGGGAAAGCCCCACGCTCGCTACCGCCGCTGAAGTACATGCGCTGCAGCGTGTTGTCGTGGGACGTCCGATGGAAATCGACGAGTCCTTGACGGAGGCGTCCCACGCGCACCCAGCTGGCAGCCCGGCGCCGACGTATGTGCCCGTGGTGCTCGGGCGTCACGACTTCATCCGGCAACTTCGTAGGATGGAGAAGAGAACTGTGGGTAGTATCCACGCCATCACTTCTCGGGTCCTCGAGAACGGGAAGGCGGTGACTGACGGCGAGCGTACGGCGACCGAATTGGCTGTGCTGCTCCGACTGTCGGACGGTGCCAACTCGATTCTGCGGCGAGCGTCCGACAAACTCACCGATCGGCTGGATTCGCGGCTTAGAGAAGAGCGCAGAATTCGCGAAAGGCGTGTCAAGCGGCCTGGCCCTCGTCATTGGATACAACGCTGGCTCAATGCCACAAGATCGATCGGCACGGTCTATCCAGTAACCAACGGCACCGTGAACGCGATCGGCAGCGTGCTGAGCCATCTTGGCGGCAATCTAGACAGTTTCACCGATGTTCTTCCCTTTATTGCGGAGGTCATACGTTCGAGCGAAAGCAGCAAGGTGCAGCGCATGGGTGCGGCCGGCATGCGCGCCGTAGTCGAAGGCGCCGAATTGCTTGAGTCAGTTGCACAGCTCCGCGGACGGCACGACGATCCGCTTCGCACTCCATTCGCGACCCTCGCGTTTGAGAATCACGCGGGTTTCGGCGTATCGAGGGCGGCCTTCACCACGTTCGTACGCACTTTTGCGCGGGCCTGCGGGATGCCGGAGGGGATTGCGATCCTCGATTCGTCCGGTGGCGCCGCCAGTTTCGGTTGCACAGCCCTTGGGGTGCCGTACGTCAGAGTCTCAGCCGCCACTCTGCACCATCCGCTTCATTACTGGATCTTCGCCCACGAGATCGCTCATGGGAAACTGCATGCCCAGCGATTGCGCGCCATACACGATGACGGCAACTATGAGATCTCGCGAGTATCTCCTCAGATGGAAGCGACCGAACACGAGACTCTGTATACCGGTCAGCAGGTAATGAGCGCCGTGCTCGGCGACGACATTGCGCGTTCAGTCCTTCCGGCCGCCGGCTTTCTTGCGGCCGGTATTCGGAACGCGCTACCAGAGATCGTCGCGGACGCTGTCTTCTGGGACTTCCTTGCGCTCGAAGACGGCAACGACAAGTTGCCCGAGGCGTTTTGGTTCGTCTATGGGCCGGGCCTCGTGATTGAGTTGCAGGGCAAGTATGGGAACAACATTCCGGTGGCGGGAATCCGCGATCTCGCGATTCGTCTTTGCCTGGTCAGCAGCTTGGTTCAGCCCGATCCGGCGGTACCGGCATGGGACGTACTCTGCGACTTCATTGAAGGTTGGGCGGCCAAACGCCCAGCGACGAGCGACACTGCTCTCGGCCTACTCGGTGCGTTCAAGAGAGATCTGCCGGCAACAGCGGAGACCTGGGATCGAGCAGCGCAGGCCTTGGCGAGTGCTCTGCGACGTGATGAAGGTCGGTTGGCGGTCACGGTCGAGCAGGCGATGGTCATCGCGCAGCAGTTGCGCGAGCTAGTCCTTGAAGACCGGGCAGAAATAGCTCCCCTTGCGGCATTGTTCCAGCAATACGTGGTTTCGATCCGGCGGGCCTGGCCATGCGCCCGACCGTGGTTGCCGATGAGCGATAGTCACCGCAAACCCGCGAGTGCTTCCCGTGCGCAGACCGCGTGGTTCTCGAGGCGCGGGGGCGTGTTCACGGCGCAAGAAGACGCCGCAGGGTACTACTTGAAAACGGCCCGGCTCCTGATGCGCATGGCCGAAGCTGGGAGGAGCAGCCAACACCGAACGCTCTCGGCGTACTTGGCGGGTCGGCTCACCTGACGGGTATCGCGCTCGATTGGCAGGGGGCGTCCACGTCGACGCAGCGCCGGTGTGCGTTTCTCGCCAAGCGGTTCTCCCAACTCGGCTTGAGGTTAGAGACCGGCAGGCGAGTAAGGTGTCTCGCGTGCGCGCACTAGGACTCCGTGGAGTTGATCCACTGCTGCCTCCGTCGCTGCCAACTCGTAGGCTAGCTCAGAGAAACGAAGCTGATAGTCGAAGCTGCACCCGCACGACAGCTCGATGGCTACGTTGGCTAGGTTCGTCAACTGGGCCGAGCTGTCCCCGAAACGCTTGTTCGCGGAGTCACCCCTGACGATCGCGTCGCCGGCAGCGTGGTGAAGCACGGCTGCGCCCGTCATCGAGTAGTCTTCGCCTGAAGCCCGACTGGCCCTAGCGTCTCGTCGCATCCCCGCAATCGCGTCGCGCAGCCGCGGCACGGCGTCTGGCAAGCGAGCGAGTTCCGCCAGGTCGTCGATGACCTGCAGCAAAGCGCCCTTCAGCTTGGGATGCACTCCGGGAAATGTCTCCCCACGAACCGCCAAGACCAGCTTGCGCTTGTCTGCTGCGCGCGGTTTGCGGCCGATCTGTTCAGCCTTCACGATCTCGATGAAGGCTTCTCCGAGCCCGAGGCTGTCGCGCAGCTGAGCGTAGCGAGGGTCATGCTCGGCGGTCATGCGGCCTTCCCGCGATTTGGGCGGGCGCGCACCCCTGACGAGCCGCTGCAAGAACGTGCGATCCACGTTTGCTTTGCGCGCGGCCGCGGTCACGCTGAGACCTTGGGCAGCCATGGTCGCGGCGAGGATTTCTGACGTTGTCATGGACATACCTGTCCTTTGGCGGTGATGTCGTTGCCTTGGCCGGACCCGGCGAGGCGGACTCGCCCACCGCCGGCCACGTCGCCAAGGTAGCGGTTTGTGCGAATCTGTGCAACTCGCGACTGCTCGACGGACCGGTCCTGGCCGGGGGTTTTTGTTCGGATCAATTGCAATTGCAGTATTATGCACAATACAGTTCTGTTTGCGCATGAGGGGAAGAGCCCACGGTGACTCGGTATCGCATCTGAAGGAGGTGCTTGGATGTTACGGACTGTCAGCGACATCGCCCTGCCAGCACTGGGCGGCGGCCTCGGTGTGCCATGCCGATCCCATGCGACGTGGAAGCAGAACCTAGTCGATTCGATCAGTCAGGAGGGACTCATCGAGGTCCAGCTCTCCGTTGCCGGTGTCCGTTGCTCAACTCGCCTCTCGCCACCGGGGGCGGTCTTCGTCGGAACGGGACTCTGCACAAGCAAGAAGCTCAGTGCCGGGCTCCCGCTGGACGCCCTCGGCATGCTTCTCCCGGCTGTCCGGGTCCAGAGAGCGGTGAATGCCCGGTCGGTGATTGTGGTGATCGCAGACGAACATGCGCGATCCAACGGCTGCTTCCCGAACGCGGAGATCGATGCGATCGCGGCGGCTAACGAGGATGCCCTCCGGCGGGCCGTCAGCGCCTTTGGCCTCAACTCGGTGAAGGTCCTCCGCGCTAGTCACTTCCATTCCACGCCGGAGTACCTGGAGGTCATGGCCGAGGTCGACCAGCGGTCACCCAACTCCGAGCACGCGTACTTCCGAAAAGAGGTTGCTGACATCGAGTTCCTCGACCGTGTATGTGGGGGGATCATAAAGGTCGGGTGGACCGTTAGCGGCTCTCTGCGCATGGAACGGCGTCATGACGAGGTCGCGTTCGATCGGCGGTTCCGGGCGTGGATGGGGGACCGCGTGCCATTCGTGTACTGCAAAGCCGGCCGAGTGCTCGATGAGCGTCGCCCGAAGGCGTCACCCTACGTGGCCACGGATCCGGCCCGGAGGGTGTGTCTCAGCCGAGGCGAGGACGTTCGCGCCAAGCTGAGCTCGGCGGAGCTACGCGTCCCCCCACCGATCCTGAGGGGCGTGAGGAAGCACCTCGGTGCCGTCGTTCGTTCGTTCTGCTCCGTCGTTGAACCCCTGAACGGCCAATTGGAGGATCGCGCGCAGCAGATCATCGACCGAGTTTTCGGCTCCGACCGTCGCTTGGAATAGGAGGAAGGGTATGGCGATTGGTAACGACAGCATGAACCAAGCCTTCAGGCAGGCGGCCGTCGTGCGCGTCGCTGGATGCCTCGGCGATCAGAACAGCCAACAGCTGGTCGGCTTCGAGACGGAGGTCAGCGTTGTCCGACGGGACGACCTCGAGCCGGTGGCCCAGGAGGTCCGGGACGCCATCATTGCTGAGCTTGGGGAGGCCGGTGATGTCGAACTCGGGGCCTTTCAGCTCGAGCTGCGGACGCCGCCGCTCGACATTGCCGAGGTCGGGTGCCTCGGTCTGTGTGAGGCCCTTCGGGATCTGGAACGCCGTGCGCGTCGTGCGGCCAACAAGTACGACGCGACGATCCTCCGCTGCGGTTTTAGCCCGTCCCCGCGGGATGTCGGGGCCATCACGCGAACCGACGCCCCGAGGCACCGCGCCGTTCCTGACTACCACGACGACCGACGCGGCGGGTGGATCAACACCAGGATCGGTCGGGTGGACCCGCTGGATATCGGCCACGCGAGCATCATCGCCCTCGCAAACTCGGTGCAGTTCAACATGCAAGTCGCCGATCCGCGCCGCGCAATCGCCGTGGCCAACCGACTGCTATCGGTGACGCCGGACCTGTGCGCGGTTGCAGCCAACGCGAGGTTCCTTGCCGGACGCGACCTCGGACTCGCGGACGGTCGCATGCTCGTCTGGGAACGCTCTCACGACACGCGCGACGTCATCGCGTTTCTGTCGGACGCCTGCATGCGGGTCGGGCTGCCGGACGCCTACTACATATCGCTGGAGGACTACCTGGACCGTGTGGCCTCGTTCCCCTTTATCCTCGGCGCGCCGGACGCGGCCTTCGACGTGGGGATCGGTCTCTACTGGAACGATGTCCGCATCAAATTCCCCGGAGACCGGCTGGTCGTCGAGTTCCGGCCGCTCTCGGTGCAGCCGACGGCGTTCGAGGACGTGGCTCTGTTCGCAGCGGCCCTCGGGCTCTCGGTAGTCGAGGAGCACGTGCTGCCGTTGCGCCCCATGGATATGCTCATCCGGGACCGGGACGCCGCGTTCACGCACGGGCTCGACGCGGACCTGCACAACTGGAACGGCTCCGGGTGGGTGCTCGCCCCCGGGCGGGAGGTCCTTGCCAACATGCTTGGCTTCGCGCGGACCGGGCTTGTGTCGTTGGGGCTAGACAGCGACGCCGACAGGTTTCTGAACGTCCTGGCGCGTCGGCTTACCCAAGGCACGCCTTCTGACCGGTTGGCCCG
>JAJFFM010000217.1 GCA_021776675.1 Robiginitomaculum sp. | reverse complement strand
CCGGCGGGCGTGGACACCGGGTCCCGGTTACGTCTTTCCGGTGAGGGCGAGCCCGGAGAACACGGCGGCCCGCGCGGCGACCTGTATGTGCTGGTAGAAGTTCAACCGGACGAGATTTTCGACCGTGACGGCAACGACATCCTCTGCGAAGTGCCGATTAGCATCACACAGGCCATGCTGGGCGACACGATTCGTGTCCCCACGTTGGAGGGTGAAGCGGACATCAAAGTGCCGCCAGGCACACAGCCGGGCACGTCATTCCGGTTGCGCGGCATGGGCATCAAAGATCTTCGTGGATACCATACCGGCGATCAAATGGTGACGGTCCAGGTTGAAATTCCCACGCGCCTGAACGGCGAACAAAAAGAGCTGATCAAGCAGTTCAAAGAAATCAGCAACGAAAAACACTATCCGATTTATCACCGCTTCTTGGAAAAAGTGAAAAAGTCGCTGGGCGGCTAGGCGACGCCGCAGGCCATCAGGCTGGCGATTCCGGCGAACTGGGCTGGTCGCGCATCCATTGCGGGCCAGCCGTTGTGTTTATGCGGTATCGCGGCTAGAATCCCTTTCCTAAATTCTAATCGCACTCCGGGCATTCGAAATGGACATCTCCGCATATAAACACCTCGTTGATCGTTTCGGCGACGTACGGGTTCTGGTCGTTGGCGACATCTATCTCGATGAAAACGCCTACGGGACCGTAGTCGGCGTGAGCCTCGAAGCACCGGTACCGGTCTTGGAAGTGCACGAGCGGCGCTATAACCCGGGCGCAGCGGGCAATGCCGCGTGCAACGCTGCCGCACTGGGTGCGACCACGGCGATCGTCGGCTATGTCGGCGATGACATCAACGGTGAGATTGTGCGGCACGAGTTTGACGTGCGCAACGTCGACACGTCGGGCATCGTAATGCACCCCTCCGCCCCAACGAATACCTACGGCAAGTGGCGCGCCGGGAGTTTTAACGCGCCGGTCCAGGAGATTCTGCGGACGGACACGCGCAAACCAACGTTCGTCAGCGGCAACGTGGAAGACGCCATCATTGCAGGGATTCAACAGAAAGCCGCCAACGTTGACGTGATTATCGTCGTGGATCAGGTGTCGTCCGTCGTGTCCGAACGCGTCATTGAAGCGATTGTGACGGCCGCGCGAGAACACGGCGTGTTGACGGTCGGCGATTCCCGGGAACGCGCGGGGTTGATGAAAGGATTCGACGTTCTCGTGCCGAACGATATCGAAGCCGGACGTTGGGCGGGGATTGATGTCTGCGATGAGCCCAGCTTGCAACAAGCGGCGGACGCATTGCGCCAGGTTGCGAAGAACGCCCTCATCACGCGCGGACCGCTCGGCATCACGGTGTTCGCGGAAGACGGCTCCATGGTGAGTGTGCCGCTGCCGGTGAAGCCCCGTGAAGTGATCGATGTCACCGGCGCCGGCGATACCGTCACCGCGACTGTCGCCCTAACACTGGCGGTGGGCGGTACGCATCACGACGCTGCAACCCTCGGAAACGTAGCGGCCAGTGTTGCCGTTGCGAAGCCGGGCGTCGTTACCGTGTCACCGAACGAAGTGATCAGTCAAATGGCGGGGCATTCGACCGGGTCGAAACTGCGGACCTTGGATGAACTCGAAAAAATCATTACGAAATTGCGAGGCACGGGCAAGCGCATCGTTTGGACGAACGGGTGCTTCGATATCCTTCACATCGGTCACATCATGTACTTGGAAAACGCCGCCGCGCAAGGCGATGTGTTGATTGTTGGACTCAATACCGATGAATCCGTACGCGAATTGAAGGGCCCCAAACGGCCGTTTCATCCGGAAGACGAGCGCGGCATCATCTTGTCGGCGCTGGCGTGCGTGGATTATGTGACCCTATTTGGCGACCGGGATACCACGGCCATCCTGGAACGCTTGCAGCCGCATATTTACGCCAAAGGCGGCGACTATACGTTGGAATCGATTAACCAGGACGAACGCCGGGTCATCGAAGGGTACGGCGGACACATTGCCTTGCTCGCCGGCGTCGAAGGCAAATCGACCACTTCCATTATCGAGAAGATGAACGACGACTCATAGCGTTTCGACTGTAATCGTCGAATTGGTGTAGATACAGATCTTCGAGGCCGTCTCCAAGGACTCCCGCACGATAGCCTCCGCATCGAGATCAGAATGCCGTACCAACGACCGCGCGGCGGCCAGCGCGAACCCGCCACCGGATCCAATCGCGAGTATGCCATCGTCCGGCTCGATCACTTCCCCACTCCCTGACAACAGCAACGACGTCTCTTCATCGGCCACCGCGAGTAGTGCTTCCAGGTTTCGCAGATACTTGTCCGTCCGCCACTCTTTGCCCAGTTCCACCGCGGCGCGTGTCAGGCTGTGGTTGTACTCATTGAGCTTACCTTCGAATTTCTCGAACAACGCGAACGCATCGGAGACGCCCCCCGCGAATCCCGCCAGTACTCGGCCATCCGCAAGTTTGCGTACCTTGCGTGCGGACTCCTTCATGACCATATTGCCCATCGTCACCTGGCCGTCGCTGCCCAACGCCACTTTGCCATCTTTGCGCACACAGACCACTGTTGTCGCGTGAAACTCATTCTGCACCCTAATACTCCTTCAGCCGTGCCCTGCTCTCTTTACGGACCTATATCATACCAGCCATCGCATCGATTGTGCGCAGGGCAACCGGTAGCCTGTCTTCGCGAAAACGATGAATCGAGCAATTCCGGCCGGATCGCGTTGACTCGCTCACGTGAAATTGAATAGCCTACTGGTAGTAATTAATCGATACGCCAAATGGGACCGCTATGAGCACTTGGCTCGCCATCACAATTCTAATCTCCATTATCGCGGCTAAAATGGGCGCGGGATATTACCAACGTGTTCGGCTCACGCGCGCGTGGGAATCGGGCATGCAGGCGTTTCAAGCCGGCGATCTCGAATCCGCGCAGACCGC
>JAJFFM010000216.1 GCA_021776675.1 Robiginitomaculum sp. | reverse complement strand
TGATAAAAGCATCCAGTTATGGTGATACCAGCGCCGCACACAGATTAGGTGATCAATATTTCGAAACCGATCCTAATGAAGCCCTGATCTGGTATGAGAAAGCAGCAACAAGCGGAGATGCTAAGGCAGCCTATATCGCTGCTATAATGTACGCTGAAAATTACGAAGTTAAACCGGATGCTATCAAAGCGGCTAAGCTGTTAGAGCAAGCCGCAAATGCCAAAATTCCTGCTGCGCAAGCTGATTTTGGATTGGTCGTTTACCAAGGCAACGGCATAGAACGCTCTATTGAAACTGCGGCGCAGTGGTTTGAAAAATCTGCGAAGAACGGTGATCCCGAAGGTCAGTTTCTATACGCATTTACTTTGGCCAAAGGGGAGGGTGTTGCACAATCCTATGAGGAAGCTTATTATTGGCTATTAAAAGCGGAGGAAACTACAGGTGTTTCTAACATAGCCGATTATGATCAATCCCGCGCCGAACTTAAAAAACGGCTGGAAGACAATGTCGACGCAGCGATATTGTCACGCGCACAAACTAGGTTTCAAGCAGAGAAATAATTGAGGATTGGTAAATTAGCTGAGTTGTAATCTATAACCGCCCGGTTCGGTCAACAATAATGTTGTTGTACCTTTTTCAGGTTCTATCTTTTGGCGTAGACGGTAGACATGTGTCTCTAGGGTATGGGTAGTGACACCTGAATTATAGCCCCAAACTTCGTGCAGAAGCTCTTCGCGGGCCACAGGCTTGCCGCCGGCGCGGTAGAGATATTTAAGGATATTGGTTTCTTTTTCTGTCAGGCGAATATCGCGCATCCCTTCTTGCTCCATTTTCTTAAATGCAGGTTTGAACGCATAGGCCCCAATTTGAAACACGGCATCTTCGCTTTGTTCGAACGACCGTAAATGTGCCCGCAAACGAGCTAGCAATACGGCGAAACGGAACGGCTTTGTAACATAGTCATTGGCGCCGGAATTAAGTCCTAAAATTTCGTTCATATCTCCGTCATTGCCGGTCAACATGACGATGGGGGCGGCGACACCTGCTTTGCGCATTAATTGGCAAGCTTCAGTGCCAAGCATATCGGGAAGGTCAACATCAAGCAAAATGAGATCAAAATCTTTTTCCTTAGTCGCATTTATGGCGGCGGTCGCTGTGGCAACATCATCGATTTCAAACTCATCATATAAATTAAACTGCTCGACCAACTCGACCCGTAGGTCATCATCATCATCGACAAGTAATATTCTTTTCTTCACGCTCATTGTTTTTCCTGACGTTGCAAAGGCCTGTTTTGTGCATTTGCTGTTTGTGCCACTAGTGTCTGCGGGCTTTATAGGCTTGCAATTGTTGCGAATCTAATGCCATTTAGCTTGCAACTTATCACAAAATCGTGGGTTGTGTGTGAATACTCGGATACTTAAATGAAAATATTAGTTGATACTAACAAGCAAATACTACGCATGGATACGTTGAAATTTCCATGTGCTATCGGCAAATCTGGCGTAGTCCCGCAAGGAAATGGCCGTGAAGGTGATTGTAAAACTCCGCTCGGCACCTACCAAATCCGCTACGGTTTATACCGTGATGATCGTGTAAAATTACCGCAAACCAAGCTCACATTTTGGCGTATTTACCGTGATGATGGTTGGTGTGATGCCCCGAATGACCCGGCTTATAATCGTCCTGTACGCTTACCATATCCGTCTAGTGCAGAGGCGCTTTGGCGCGATGACCATGTTTATGATGTCGTCATTGTGCTGAGCCATAATGACAGTCCTCCTGTAGCAAATATGGGAAGTGCGGTTTTCATACATGTGGCAAGAACGGGCTATACGCCGACACTGGGATGCGTGGCGGTCTCGCGGGATGATATGCTTAAATTGATACCCGTATTGGATAATAAGAGTAGTATTGAAATCACGGCCTAAACTTAGGGATATCTTTTAGGCAGACTACCCATATAACAGCTATCCGTATCTAATCTGGCATTAAATTTTGGTAGATTGGCTTCCCGCCCCAGTATTTTACTCGCAAAATTCCTGTTATAGCGAAACTATCGGGCTTATTCGTATTGAAGGGCGCAGAAAAATAGCCTTTGATACAAATATTGCTTGGTTTAATCTCTTGCCCCAAATAATGCACTGCCAACACGCACATGGGTGGCTCCAAACTCTATGGCCGTTTCGAAGTCGCCGCTCATACCCATGCTTAAATTTTGTATATCATTTCGTTCTGCTAGCTTGGCAAGAAGTGCAAAATGGGGCCCGGGTGCTTGTCCAGAGATAAGTGTTCCCGCAGGCGGAATACACATCAAGCCTGTGGGGTGAAGGTCATATTCAGTACGCAGGGTCTTGATAAATTCGTCCAAAGCATGAGGAGCAATACCTGCTTTTTGTGGTTCTTCGCCTGTATTGACCTGTACGAAAAGTTCAGGTTGCCGCCCAGTTTTATCCATAGCTTTGACGAGGGCTTTGGCCAATTTTTCTCGGTCCAGCGTTTCAATAACGTCAAATAATTCACAAGCCGCTACGGCTTTGTTAGTTTGGAGAGGCCCGATCATTCGCAGCTGGATATTGGTGCGGGCGTCCGCGAAGCTTCCTTGTTCTTTGGCACCCCATCTGCCTTGGGCTTCTTGCACTTTGTTTTCGCCGAATACAGTTTGGCCTGTTGCTAGCATATCAGCAATGCGGTGATCCGGTTGTTGTTTGGATACGGCGGTTAAGCAAATATCTGCGCCAGTGCGCCCTGAGCGCTTGGCGGCAGCTTCAATTCGGTCTAGTGTTGCGGTGTGTAATTGTGAAATATGCGTACGCTTTTTTGATTGGGTTTCCATGGCTTGGACATATACTGGAAATGATCTGCTCGCAAGAGCGGCGACGCGGCTTTATGAACAGCGAACACATATATGTAAAATTTCACCATTGGTATTCATGAGCGACCCCAAGCGCACACATGATGTGTTGTCATCGGCGCAGTCGTTACCAGAGGGTGCGACAATGGTTTACCGTCATTTTGGTGCAGTAAATAAGTTGGAGATAGCGCGTAAACTACGGAAGATTGCCCTAAAACGAAATCTGCAACTTCTCATTGGGCGGGACGTAGAACTCGCCGTACAAATTGGCGCAAATGGCGTGCATTTACCGGAGCGAGAATTGGCACAAGGGGCAAGTTTGCGGAAAAACTATCCGAACTGGTTGATTACAGGCGCGGCCCATTCATATGGGGCAGTAAACAAATGCGCCGACAATAAATTAGACGCCGCTATTGTATCCCCTGTATTTGCTAGTGAAAGCAAAAGCGCAGGAGTGCCAATCGGAGTTTCGGGTTTTACAAATATTGCAAGAAAAGCAAATATCCCTGTCATAGCTCTGGGCGGAATTTCTTCTATCACGATTACGAAATTATACGGCTGCGGTGCTGCGGGGGTAGCCGGTGTTTCTATGTTCTGCGGTAATAATCATGGCTGCTGAAATGATATTGAAATATATTGCGCAATTAGCTCTAATTCATGCAGAAGCATTTACGCCTGGATGGTCGGTGGATGATTTTGCGGTGCATATGGAGTTGGCGTCTGATGATGTTCTGGAAATCTCAGAAGATGGTGAAGTACAGGGTTTTGTCATTACCAGAACCGCATTGGATCAAGCGGAAATCCTAACCATTGTTGTAGCACCTTCGCACCAATGCATTGGTTTGGGGCAATCATTATTACGCTTGGCAGAGACTTGTGTGCGAGAACGGGGTGCTGATATTATGTTCCTTGATGTGGCTGCTGATAATGCATCCGCAATTCGTCTGTATGAAAAATGCGGCTATCATCAATGTGGTACTCGCCCTGGATATTACCGCCGCGAAGTAAACGGCATAATCGGGCGTGTTGATGCGGTATTATATAAAAAGCATTTAGCTTGAAAACTTTCTAGTTAACATTTAGAGTGATTCAAATATGCCAAATAAAACTACAAATAGCCAAAACAACAACCCGATTGAAATATTATGTGTCGAA
Source organism: Robiginitomaculum sp. (assembly GCA_021776675.1). Classification (GTDB taxonomy): domain Bacteria; phylum Pseudomonadota; class Alphaproteobacteria; order Caulobacterales; family Maricaulaceae; genus Robiginitomaculum_A. Next base: position 16,047 of record JAJFFM010000216.1, on the reverse strand, counting down.
AAAGGTCTGCGTATGACGGACCAACGACGTGTAATTGCTCATGTCTTATCTGCAGCAGATGATCATCCGGATGCAGAAGCCGTATATCAACGGGTTTCAAAGATTGATAAGAAAATATCTTTGGCCACGGTTTACCGTACTCTGCGTTTATTTTCTGAAACTGGCATAATTGAATCTCATGATTTTCGTGATGGTCGCGCTCGCTATGAAGCTGCAGACAATGACCACCATGACCATCTGATTGATTTAACCACGGGTGATGTCATAGAATTTGTTGATGGGGAAATAGAACGCTTGCAAGAACGGATTGCTAAAAAGCTTGGCTATGAGTTAATTGATCATCGTCTTGAGCTTTACGGACGACCAATAAAAAAATAGCGCATTACAGGGGTAAGAGATGCGGCAATCAACTTTTGATTTTTTGGGAAATCTTGACACGCTCTTGGCTGTGTTTATTGGCGCAGTACTGGCAACGGGCGGGGCACTTTTAGCGGAAATTATTCAAGAACGTACAAACCGGAAACGTCGCGAACGTGACGCGGCGAGGTTTTTTGGTGACATATTGATGTCAATAGATCAAATCTTGGATTTTGCATTTCGCTCACAAGACTTAGGCGAAAAATGGGGTAGTATAACAATACGCTTGTTTAAAACCGGACTTAAAGAAGCCGAAGTTTATGAGCGTAATCGTGAACGGTTGTTTGATATTTCAGACATGAAGTTACGTGGGCGCATACACTCTCACTTTTTAACTGAAATATTCCCTATTGAAGCCTTGATAGAGAATTGTGAAGAGTTTACCGCTATCGAGCATGCATTGGGCGGTGACATTAAGTTTTCAAAAAAAGAAACCGAAAAATCTAAGGCGCGACTTTTGGAATTACAAGATGCGCGTGAAGCAGGTCTTGCAGCGCTAAAAAGTGAGCATGCGAAGACGGACGATTTGTGTAAAGATATGGAAAAAATAGCAAAAGTAAATTTTTCGGCTTTGGCAAATAAAAATAATATTCAAGCTCCACCGCCACCGCCAAAAGATAACGACAATCTTGCTCATTAATCGCGACAGAGCAATTAAGAGGTGATAGGAAAAATGGCCGCGCATTCTGTGCGAAACCTTGCCAAAGTAGAAAAGTGAACAAGTAAAGTGATGGACAGGCTATGACTATTAATTTTTCTTCCGGTTTTGCGAAGAATATTCAAAACAACGCCAGACAGGAAAACAGACAGGAAAACAGTCAGGAAAACAGTCAGGAAAACAGTCAGGCAGACATTCACGCGACAGTGTCTGCGCTCTGTGTGGCTGCCAAGCAGATATCTCATATTTGCGCCCGTGGGCCTTTGGAAAGTGGCCTAGGGGCTACAACTGGTGGTGCCAACTCAGACGGTGATGCGCAAAAAGCTTTGGACGTTCGCTCAGACGAGATTGTAACGGCAGCGTTGGAAACTGCTCCTGTGGCCTATTATGCGTCCGAAGAACAAGACGATATTGTGACACTAGACGCCAGCAAACCATTAGCTGTGGCGTCCGATCCACTCGACGGGTCTTCCAATATAGATACCAATGTTTCCATTGGTACGATTTTTTCTATCTACACGGTACGCAAAGATGCCAAGTCCAGCTTTTTTCGGGCCGGGTCGGATCAAATATGCGGCGGTTTTTTTGTGTACGGCCCGCAGACAACTTTGGTAATAACGGCAGGAGCAGGAACTGAGACCTATGTACTTGATCCTGATACTGGGAATTTTGAACTCGCAATTGCGGATATGAAAATTGCGATTGCGTCAACGGAATACGCCATCAATGCTTCCAACCACCAACATTGGGATGCACCCATAAAATCTTATATTGAAGATTGTTTAGCAGGGGCTAAGGGGCCGTTGGGCGAGAAATACAATATGCGCTGGGTCGGGTCGCTTGTGGCTGATGCCAACCGGATATTATCGCGCGGCGGTATCTTCATGTATCCGGGTGATGATCGTAAAGGGTATCAAGAAGGGCGCTTACGTTTACTTTACGAAGCCAATCCGGTCGCATTTGTAATTGAACAAGCAGGCGGAATTGCTACCGATGGGACGCAGCGGATTTTGGACATGCCCTTGGAAAATTTGCATCAACGAATACCCTTAGTGTTTGGCTCTCAAAAGCCCGTACAAATGGTTGCCAGCTATCACGATAAGAAATCTGTCAAAATCAACAACTTATAATTATTCAACAAATGCGGCCTAATTCTGGTAACCAACTGACGTATAAAAACACGCGTCTAAACAATAAGATATGTCCGTTAAACATCCCGTAATCTCTGTTCCAGCTTCATCAGGTGTGGGCGTTTCCACGGGTCAATATTTTTAAATAAATCTTCCGCCGTGGGCAAATTCTGTTGTAGTTTCAGGTGACAAGACCGACCTTGCTATGCAATTAGTACTAACACTAACGATTCACTATTTGGTGAGCCATAGACGTAAAGCACCTTAACTGGATATCTTAAAGGGAATACAAATGAGCGCGAAACATGAAGAAATGGCCAATGCAATTCGCTTCTTGGCAATGGATGCAATTCAAGCCGCAAATTCTGGACACCCGGGCGCCCCTATGGGCTTAGCCGATGCGGCCACAGTACTCTTCACTCGGCATCTCAAAATAGATCCGTCAGACCCAAAATGGCCAGATAGGGACAGGTTTGTCCTTTCAGCAGGGCATGCGTCTATGTTGCAATACGCGCTACACTATTTGGTCGGCTTTGAAGACATGACTATCGAGCAAATTAAAAACTTTCGCCAATTCGGTGCTATTACTGCGGGTCATCCGGAATACGGTCATGTGGACGGTGTTGAAACTACAACAGGACCACTTGGCCAAGGTATTGCCACTGCGGTCGGCATGGCACTGGCTGAACGTATGCAAAATGCGCGCTATGGGGACGATCTAGTTTCTCATTATACATATGTTATGGCGGGTGATGGGTGCTTGATGGAAGGCATTAGCCACGAAGCCATAGACTATGCGGGTAATGCAAAATTAAGCAAATTAGTCGTCATGTGGGATGATAATTCTATCACTATTGACGGCGGGACTGATCTCTCAACTTCAACCGATCAACTGGCACGTTTCGCGGCAAGTGATTGGCATGTGCAGGCCGTAGACGGTCACGACGCAGATGCTATTGATGAGGCCATTATAAATGCCAAAAAGTCCAGTCGTCCATCATTCATTGCCCTGAAGACGATTATTGGCAAAGGTGCACCAAATAAATCCGGCACAAATAAAGTCCACGGTGCACCGTTGGGTGATGAAGAGATTGCGGCTACGCGCAAAGCTTTAAATTGGGATGCACCAGCATTTGAAATTCCGAATAATATTTTGTCCGCATGGCGCGCCGCTGGTGCCAGCTCAGGCGTCGAACGCAAAGATTGGAACGACCGCATGGCCGCGTCTGGTCGCGCCGAAGAATTTGAAGGCGAAAACTGTACTAGCTTGCCGAGCAAATTACGCGTCGGTATCAATGAGTTGAAAGCCCAAATAAACAAAGACTTGCCAAAAATAGCCACAAGAAAATCTTCGCAAAATGCGCTGGAAGTTGTTAACGCAATTTGCGGTCATACTATTGGTGGTTCTGCGGATTTGACAGGTTCCAATAATACACTGACCGACGGCATGGGCATTATCAGTGCAGATGATTTCTCTGGCCGTTATATTTATTATGGTGTGCGTGAACATGCTATGGCCGCGATTATGAACGGCATCGCCCTGCACGGCGGGTTTATCCCTTACGGTGGCACATTCTTTGTGTTTGCAGGCTATATGCTCGGAGCTATGCGTTTGTCGTCTTTGATGGGACTGCGGGTTATATATGTGCTGACCCATGACAGTATTGGTCTGGGCGAAGACGGCCCAACCCATCAACCCGTAGAAACACTTGCGACTTTGCGTGCCTTGCCTAACCACAATGTTATCCGCCCGTGCGACGCGGTAGAAACGGCAGAAGCTTGGGAGTGTGCATTGGTAGAAAGCAGCACACCGACATCATTGGTACTAACGCGCCAAGGTCTGCCGGTTTTGCGCACAGAAAGAAATGATGAAAACCTAGTTGCTATGGGTGCGTATGTATTGCGCGACACTGACGGCGAGCGCGATATTACTTTGCTGGCCACAGGCTCGGAAATTCACTTGGCCGTAGAGGCTGCAGAAAACTTGGCGAGAGACGGTATCAAAGCCGCAGTAGTTTCTATGCCTTGCTGGGAATTTTTCGAGCGCCAAGAGGAAAGCTACCGTAACCAAGTACTGGGCAGCGCGCCGCGAGTGGCCATAGAAGCGGCTATAGGATTTGGTTGGGAACGCTATACATACGGTGCAAATAACTTTATAGGAATGACAGGATTCGGAGCCTCCGCCCCTGCGCCCGCACTGTTCGAGCATTTCGGCATAACCACCGAAGCCTTGGAAACCAAAGTGCGCGGCATTTTAAGATAGAAAAACCTGAAAAGGATTAAGAATTATGGCACGTATTACTCTACGACAACTACTGGATCACGCAGCTGAATATAGCTACGGGGTACCCGCATTTAACATCAATAATATGGAGCAAGTTCTAGCCATAATGGAAGCGGCCAAAAAGGTTGATGCGCCCGTTATCCTACAAGCTTCGCGCGGTGCGCGTAGTTATGCCGGTGATATAATGCTGGTGAAAATGGTCGAAGCTGCCGAGGAAATGTATCCAAATATTCCAATCTGCTTGCACCAAGACCACGGCAATAATGGCGCTACTTGTTTCTCCGCCCTACAGGCCGGGTTTACGTCCGTGATGATGGATGGCTCGCTGGAAGCAGACGGTAAAACCCCAGCTAGTTATGAGTATAATGAAGATATCACCAAATATGTGACAGACGTTGCTCATGATGTAGGAGCATCAGTTGAGGGCGAACTTGGATGTCTTGGTTCTTTGGAAACAGGCATGGGTGAAGCCGAAGACGGCCATGGTTTTGAAGGTGCGTTATCCATGGATATGCTCCTGACTGATCCGGACGAAGCCGCGAAATTTGTCAAAGCAACTCAATGCGACGCTCTTGCTATTGCAATGGGTACCAGCCACGGGGCTTATAAGTTCTCCAAAAAACCTACGGGCGATATTCTGGCTATGGACCGGGTTGAAGCTATCAATAAACGCATTCCAAATACGCATCTTGTAATGCACGGCTCAAGCTCTGTGCCGCAAGAACTACAAGACTTGTTCAATGAATTTGGCGGCGGAATGCCGCAAACATATGGTGTCCCGATTGAAGAGATTACCAAAGGCATTAAATTTGGTGTTCGCAAGGTTAATATAGATACGGATTGCCGTATTGCCATCACGGGTCAGTTCCGCAAAGTCGCCGCCGAGGACACCAAACAATTCGATCCAAGAAAATTCCTTGGTCCATCCATAGCCGCCATGAAAGGTCTCTGTATAGACCGTTATGAACGCTTCGGTACGGCAGGAAATGCGTCCAAAATCCAAGAAATCCCAATGGCCGATATGGCAAAGAGATACGCGGATGGTAGTCTGGCTGCTGTTATTTCTTAGGCTGTATTGCACTCAAGACCTAATTAATATTACGGCATATAACAGACTAAACATTGTAATTTATTATTGTACATGTATAGTTGCTTTAATCTAAAATATGGCGATTGAGATGAGAATAAAAATACCTTTTCTACTGACGGCAGTATGTGTAAGTCTTTCCGTAAATTCTCTGGCGGAGTCTAAAAACGAGAAAACAATTAGAGACCAAGCCTTGCCAACAGAAAATACAGCCGCATTAAAAACCGGAGTACCACCGAGAATGCCTCGCAATGCGAAGCGAAGCGGATATTGTTGCATGCTTATTGATGTTGATGATGCTGGCGAGCCTGAAAATGTAAGAACATCTTATTGTTCCGCTTCTTATTTTGTACGACCGTCAGTTAAAGCAGCAAGAAAATGGAAGTTCAATCCTGCTATGAAAGACGGAGTACCTGTAAGGGCTTACAATCAAAAATTCACGAACACATTTGTATTGAAAAATTCACGTGGACAAATCGTTCAGGATAAAGAAAAAATATTTGTTACACGTACCGGTTTTAACAAGAATTATGAAGACCTATGCGGCTCCCAACTAATTAGTTAGGCGAAACTTCCCCAACAATAATTCGCTTTTATCCTTTAGGGCATACCAACGCCCTTTCAGGGATGCAAGCAACGTCGGTACCCATTGGGAGCATGCGCAAGCCCCAAGATGGAAGTTATTTCCTCCTCCTGTGGACAAGCAACAGGGTGAGCTTGAGTTTGGTGTTTTACAGCAAACTCAAGTTTCACAAAAAGTTTGCTGTGGAACACCTTCTTGTTTGATTGGTTTTTCTAGGTTTACGTAGGCTTCTTGTACGTCGTACGGGGTTTTCAGGGCGTCTAGCATTTGGTTTAATTTGTCTAACTCGCCGTTTTCTGCGGCTTCCAGTGCCGCTTCTGTCTGCGCGAAGCGGGGGATGTAGATCGGGTTGCTGGTTGCCATTAATTCTGGGCTTGCATCTTGTTTTGTGTATGTTTTCAGCCATTCTTTCGCTTGCACTTGTGTTTGCTCTGGCTCAGTGAATAAGTCCAAAAATGTACTGTAATCGCCCGTTTGTACGCTGTCCGTCAGACGTCTGTAGAGCCGGGTGAAGTCGACCCCAGTGCTCGCCAGCAGCGATATTGTGGCTTGTAATATTTTGGCTGCGTTTTTGGTGTCCGCAGCAAGCCCGAGTTTTGCTAACATCAATTGATTAAATGTATTTGAGAACCCGGCCGAAAATTTTGCTAACTCGGTCTCTGCCATGGTGACAGCCTTGTCTTCGTCCTTATGCAAGAGCGGTAGCAAGCTTTCGGCGAAGCGCGTTAAATTCCAATAGGCCATTTCGGGCTGTTTGTTCCACGCATACCGTCCTTGATGGTCGATGGAGCTAAACACTTGGTCTGGGCGAAATGCCTCCATAAAAGCACAAGGCCCGTAGTCTATGGTCTCGCCTGATATGGACATATTGTCGGTGTTCATAACGCCGTGACTAAAGCCGACACTCATCCATTTGGCGACAAGTTTGGCTTGCTTGTCTATGACCTGTGACAACAATTGCACATAGGGATTCGAGTTGTCTATTTTAGGATAGAGCCGCTCTATGGTATAATCTGCCAGAACTTTCAGAGCGCTTTCATCTTGCATCAAGTCGTCTTGCATTAATCTTGCGTACTGAAATGTACCAACGCGGATATGGCTCTTGGCTGTGCGTACCAAAATAGCACCCGGATGTATTTTCTGCCGCATCACGGTTTCGCCCGTTGTGATGGCTGCGAGGGAACGGGTCGTCGGGACGCCGAGCGCCGCCAGACTTTCGGAAAATATATATTCTTTGAGGACGGCGCGTAGCGCAGCTTTGCCGTCCCCGCCGCGGGAATATGGTGTGCGGCCACTGCCTTTCAGATGCATATCATAGCGGATATTCTCACCGTCTACAAACTCGCCAATAAGTGCAGCCCGTCCGTCACCAAGGCGCGGCGAAAACCCACCGAATTGATGTCCCGAATATGCCATAGCTATTGGTGAACATCCTTTGGCGGGCGCATGGCCTGAAAATAATTCCAGGGCATTTTTTGAACTCAGCCAGTCTTTGGCCAAACCGTATTTTTCCGCGAGGCTATGATTAAGCAATACGGCCTTGGCTGCAGGGGCAGGTTCCGGTTGATAGGGTGTGTAAAACCTGTCCGGCAGATTGGTATATGTCAGATCAAAAGATGGTCTGGTTATGTTGCTTTTCTCGCTATCAGTCATCCCTTGCTCATAACACAAAACCCAAATAGACTAACAACAAATATAAAGGGGAATGATTATGATGAAACGGATTTTATTGGCAGGGGCAGCAAGCTTCTTGTTGGCATCGTGTGGCTGGTATGATGATATTCCTCAAGAAACGACGGTTCATACTGTTGAATTAGCCGAAGGTGAAGGTTTTGCAGGACGCTTGCAGGCTGCTTTAATTACCGCTGAGCCAAACACGACAATAATTATGCCAGAAGGTACATATATGTTCTCTGACGGTTTGTCTTTGGATGTACAGGGTGTAACATTACGGGGTGCTGGCGAAGATAAAACATTCCTTGATTTCGCGGGACAACAAGGCGCAGGCGAAGGTCTGTTGGTGACCTCTGAGGGGGTTACGCTCAGAGATTTCACCATTCGCGATACGGCCGGAGACGGTATTAAATCCAAAGGTGCAGATAATATCACCTACCGCGACCTTACCGTAGAATGGAGCGGAGAGCCGAGCGAAGACAGTGGTGCTTACGGCGTCTATCCAGTCGAGAGCAGCAATGTGTTGGTCGACGGCGTAACTGTGCGCGGGGCATCTGATGCTGGCATATATGTAGGCCAATCCACTCAAATTATCGTGCGTAACTCACTGGCCGAATATAATGTAGCGGGCATTGAAATTGAAAATTCCACCTATGCCGATGTTTACGAGAATACGGCGCGCCATAATGCAGGCGGTGTGTTGATTTTTGATCTACCGAACTTGCCGATAATGGGTGGCCATTCTACCCGCGTGTTTAACAACGCTATCACTAATAATAACACCAGAAATTTTGCACCTCCGGGCAACATAGTTGCCACTGTGCCGTCAGGTACAGGTGTGCTTATTATGGCCAATGAAAACGTGCATGTGTTTGGTAATAGCTTCGCGGATAATCGCACGGTGCAAATTGCTATTAGTGCTTACCCAGAAGCATTCGATGATGAAAGTTACAATCCGTTGCCGCGCAATATAGTGGTGCAGGGGAATGCTTATTCTGGTGGGGGTGATGATCCGCAAGGGCTTCTGGCCGTATTGGCGGCTGGACTTGGTGGCCAATTGCCCGCACTAGTTTGGGACGGTGTTACTTCGTGGGACGGTCATGACGCTACGGATATTAATTTGGCAATCAACGAACCAGAAAATGTCGGGTTTGTTTCACTTGGTTTGGGTAGCTATCCACTAGACCCCGCCAAAATTCACCCGAGCATGGAGCGCCCAGCGGGTACAGCTATGGCAGAACCCGAACCAATTGTGCTTGCCCATGATTTTAAGGCTGAAGATTAAAAACTATGCGCTATCTAATCTTATGCGCAATATTCTTGCTCACAGCCTGTAATAAATCCGGCCCAGATATGCAGGTCATATTGGCGGATAAACCCGCGCCAACCTTGGCTGATTACGGCTTTTTCAAAGACGTAAGTGCCAACATTCCGGCCAAGCGTGTGCAAGCTTATGATTTGGTCAATCCACTGTTTACTGATTATGCTGATAAACACCGTTTCGTCTTTATACCACAAGGTAAAAGTGCGCAATACCATGCCGTCGACGCATTAGAATTTCCCGTCGGGACGGTATTGGTGAAAACTTTCGGCTATGCGCCTGATATGCGCACACCCATGGTAGATGCCTATAAGGTCGAGACCAGATTGTTGATCCACAAGAAAGATGGCTGGATTGCTGCACCCTATGTCTGGAATAAAGAGCAAACCGAAGCAAATTATGCGCCCATTGGTGCGCGTCTGCAAATTCAAACAATTGCACCGGACGGTAAAAATTTAGATTTCACATATGGTGTGCCTAATGCCAATCAATGTAAAACTTGTCATCAATCAGGCCATGATGTTTTGCCCATCGGCCCAAAAGTACGAAATTTAAACCATAATGGTCAATTGGATTTATGGTATGAGAAAGGCTTAATCCGGGGTCTATCAGTTGATTTACCAACAACAACAGTGCCACCCGCTCAGGATATTTCATTCCCCTTAAACGCCCGTGCGCGTGCCTATCTGGATATCAATTGCGCCCATTGTCATAAGCCGGACGGCTCGGCATCGAACTCCGGGCTTATGCTGGAATGGGGTGAAACTGACCGAACCCGTATTGGCATCAATAAACACCCAACCGCTGCCGGACGTGGTTCTGGTGGTCTGCTGACGGTCATAACACCCGGAAATCCTGATACTTCAATTATGGTGCACCGTATGCAATCGGTTGAACCAGGCATAGCCATGCCAGAGCTTGGCCGCACACTTGCGCACAAAGAGGGCGTCGCGTTGATACGTGAATGGATCGCGGAAATGCCGGTTAAAGATAACTAGGAAAAAAGTGACGGTCACCACAAATCCGTGGATCCGGTGTAAACCTTATGAACCTGAAGTTCAGGTGGGTGTCGCATAACCGGACCACGGTCCGGACAGAGGTAACTCCCTAAGGTTAATTTAAGGTCCCTAGGTTACGTGTTTCTCACAAAACCAGCAGCGACCGTCAGGCCTAATGTGCGACTTTGTGGGAAAGATTACAAGAGGGATTCTCCTTCCCCCATTTATGGGGGAAGTACCCCAAAGGGGGGGATGGGGACCGCCGCTTTTGCGGCGCTAGGATGGTAAGGTGGAATACGAAAAATCAAAAGCACACAAGAGTGCGCGCGCCAAGAGGCGCCCACTTCCCCCATAAATGGGGGAAGAAATACTAATTCTGCTGTAGCTTTTCTGCCAAACGCTCAATTTGCTTTGCTGCATCCGCGAGAGCATCGGCGGCGCTCACTTCGGACTTTTGTGCAGAAGCAAGAGCGTTTTCAGTTTCACGGCGTAACTCGGTCGTAGCCATTTCAGCTTCGCCTTCCAGGTTTTCGCGCATTTCTTCCATTTCGTCGGTCATAGTGATACCGGCCATAACAAGCAAACGCACATCGCCGATTTGTCCGAATTGATCAGCCAAAGTACGGACACGGGCGTCGAGTTTCTCACCCAGTCTTTGCAAGCGCTCTTCTTCACCATCGTCACATCCGAGAGCATATTTGCGGCCATTAATTTCGAGGTTTACTTTAGACATAACTAAGCACCCCCGCCTTCACTGGCGTCATCACCGAGAACTCGTAAAACTTCCGAAATTACTGTGTCAAGTTCTTGGGTGGTTTCTCCGGCTAATTTGGTAAATTCCGCTTCACGGGATTTAAGGCTGTTATGCTCGGATTTAAGCTCGTCTAATTCGCCCGCTAAGCGTGCGCGGTCCGCATCGCTATTTTTTACTTCATCGCTTTTTTGTTCAAGTGTGTTTATACGGTCCACCAAAGGGTTTAGCGAATTTTCAAGATTTTTCAGAGCCCGCTGTAAACGGTCTGCAGCATCTTTAATTGTGGTCACATGGGTCATGGGTCGCGCCGAATCTACTACTGTGTGCTAGAATGGAGCAATATTCCGCCAACGCCAAGTAATAATTATAGTAATGTAGTAAACAGAATTACCTAATTTGGTTGAATTGGCTAGATTTTCAAATGATTTTGCCTATAAATCAGTTCCAATTCAGTGTGTTTGGAGATTGGATTCGGACACATTATACTTTTGTTACCAAGTTGGAGAAATTATGACTTTACGTATCGCCGTTAATGGATTTGGCCGCATTGGACGCCTCATCGTCCGTTCCGTTATTGAAAACGGCATGAAGGACGTTGAAATCGTTGCTATCAACTCTCCGGGAAAGATAGAGATGATGGCGCATTTACTACGCTATGATACCATGCATGGCAGGTTTGAGCGTGAAGTGAAAATCAAACCGGGCGAAATGGATTTCGGTTCCGGCAAGGTTCGTATCACCCACGAACGTAACCCGTCCGATATTGACTGGGCTGCACTTGATGTGGACGTTGTGATGGAATGCTCAGGCTTTTTCCGCGACCGCGCCGGCAATCAACTACATTTGGACGGCGGCGGTAAAAGCGTTTTGATTTCCGCACCTGCTAAGGGTGTTGATAAAACCATTGTTTATGGTGTTAACGAAGAAGATCTGACCGCAGAAGATCTGATCGTATCTTGTGCATCGTGTACGACCAATTGTTTGGCACCTTTGGCCAAAGTCCTTTTAGATGCAGTTGGTATCCGCCGAGGGTTTATGACGACTATTCATTCCTATACCCTCGACCAACGTATTTTGGATAGCTCCCACAAAGATATGTACCGCGCACGGGCTGCGGCTCAAAACATGATACCGACATCTACCGGTGCCGCCAATGCAGTTGGTTTGGTACTTCCTGAGCTTACGGGCAAATTACATGGTTCGGCTATTCGCGTGCCGACGGCTAATGTGTCCTTGGTAGACCTTTCTTTCCAGCCGGATCGCGTGACCAGTGTTGAAGAATTAAACGCATTCGTTAAAGTTGCGGCTGAAACCTCGCTGAAAGGGGTTCTGCGTTATACCGAAGAACCTCTTGTGTCCTCTGATATAAATCACGACCCACACTCGACCGTATTTGCGGCTCCGCTTACCGAAGTTTTACACCAGGATTTGGTCAAAGTTATTGCTTGGTACGATAATGAGTGGGGCTTTGCCAACCGCATGATTGATGTAGCGAGAAGCATGAAGGCAGCACAAAAATAGTAATTAAGGCGGTAAAAGTATGGTCGACTTTCGTAGACTGGAAGACGTTGACGTAGCAGGAAAGCGCGTTCTCGTACGTGTCGATTTCAATGTACCGTGCGATGATGTAGGCATTGTCACAGATGATACGCGCATGGTTGCGGCTCTACCGACCATCAATTATTTACGCGCACACCAAGCCAAAGTTATTCTCATCAGCCATTTTGGCCGTCCGGGCGGCGTTCGCGAAACTAGTGCTTCTATGATGAAATTGGTAGGCCCATTATCAAATCTGTTAAAAACGGATGTATCATTTGCGCCTGATTGTGTAGGTAATACGGCCGATAAGGCAGTTGCAGCTCTCTGTGCGGGCGATGTGCTTTTACTTGAAAACACCCGCTTTCATAAAGGCGAGACCTACACTGCGGGCGGCGCAAAAGGGTATGATGACGGTTTTGCTAGAGTTCTTGCTGCACACGGCGATATTTTTGTCCATGATGCGTTTTCAGTTGCTCACCGTGCACAAGGATCGACGTCCGGTATAGCGGCCAATTTACCTGCCTATGCAGGCTTGGCTATGGAGCGTGAACTGGACCATTTATCCCAAGCTTTGGATATACCGAAACGTCCCGTTATGGGTCTGGTTGGCGGTGCCAAGGTATCCAGTAAAATTGATCTCCTAAAAAATTTAGTCAGTCGACTGGACACATTGGCCATTGGTGGCGGTATGGCCAACACATTTCTGGCTGCGCTTGGACACGGGGTCGGGGCGTCTCTGTGCGAACATGACCTCAAGAATACGGCGTTGGAAATCATGGCTAATGCTAAGTTGGCGAACTGTGAAATACTTCTGCCCGTTGATGTTGTTGTCTCCAAAGAATTTAAAGCTGGGGCAGAAAGCCGTGTATGTGGGCTGGATGAGGTGGCGGACGACGAAATGATTTTGGACGCGGGGCCGGCAACGATTGATAAATTGGCCGATGCCATAGATGCTAGCAAAACCCTGATTTGGAACGGGCCACTCGGCGCATTTGAGTTGGTACCATTTGATACGGCTACGGTCGAGGCTGCCAAATACGCAGCCAAGCGGGTCAAAAACAACGGCTTGATAGCCGTGGCAGGAGGCGGCGATACAGTGGCTGCGCTCAAACACGCAGGAACTGCAGACGGGTTTACCTTTATCTCGACGGCGGGCGGTGCCTTCTTGGAATGGATGGAGGGTAAAGCGCTACCCGGCATTGAAATTTTGAAGAAATAAGGACTACTATGTCAGACTTTGATTTAAGAATAAACTCAGATTTGCGCGCAGATGAATATGCGGAGCAATACCAAAAAGACGGTCCAAAAGGTGGGATGGTCCGGATTAATAATATTTTTCCAGATGATGTCGCCGAAGCCATTTATACGGTGCTTGCCAAGCAAACGCCATGGCATATGGTTTATGCAAATGCGGAAGGTGCTCATAAATACTACAGGCCAGAAGAGTGGCGCGCCCTTGGTCCTGAAAAACAACGTGCTATCCATCAGCAGGTCCAGCAACAGGCCCGAGACGGATTTTCATACCTGTATTATTGCTATCCAATGATTGATGCATTGGTAGATGGCCTTGATCCGGAATGGCCACTTCATGCTCTGACGGAATATTTGAATTCCGATGAAATGAGAGATTTTGTCAAAACCGTGTCGGGAGAGCCAAGTGTCGTAAAACTCGATGCACAAGCGAGCCTGTATACGCCGGGGCATTTTCTCAATACCCACACTGATCACGGTGACAATTCGGAGCGCCGTGCCGCTTATGTACTTAGTTTTTGTAAGGACTGGCGCGCCGATTGGGGCGGGGAGTTGTTATTCCTAGACGAGAAAGATAATGTCGAGGTTGGGTTTACACCGAATTTCAATTCCCTGACGATGTTCAGAGTCCCGCGCACCCATATTGTCACCCAAGTTGCTTCTTTCGCAGGCGGGCCTAGACTTAGTATTGTAGGTTGGCTAAGAGATGACCCGAAATAACTGCAAACCACCTCATTATATCTGGAGAAACACATGAATAAATTTTTACTGGTTGGTATGTCCGCCGCGCTCTTTACCCTTGGCGCATGTAATAAAACACCGAAAACCGAAGAAGCAGCTGAAAAGGCGGTGAATACTGCAACCGAGACTTTGGAAAAATTTCGCAATTGTGCAGAAGAAAATGTGCTTGCGGATATAAAAACTTATTCCAGTGATTTTGGTGATATAACTCTGGATCAGGCCGAATGGTTCGAAGCCAATGGCAAGTTGGAAGGTGTAGTGACGACCGAGTCTGGCTTGCAATACCGCGTTAACAAATCCAGTAAGATGAAAACTTCCAACACACCTAAACCTGAGCAAATTGTACGTGTGAATTATCACGGCTTGCATATGAACGGTGAAACCTTCGACAGTTCATATGACCGCGGGGAAGATATTGAATTTCCGCTTAACCGCGTTATCAAAGGATGGACAGAAGGCGTTGGCCTGATGAAACCGTGTGATGCTTGGACATTCTACGTTCCGTCTGACCTAGCCTATGGAGCCACTGGCAAAGGTAAGATTCCACCAGAAACACCGCTCGTGTTTCATGTACAGTTATTGGGCGTGAGATAGGTAATTTCCTTCCCCCATTTATGGGGTTTGAGCCAAAGCGGGGCAAATGCCCCGTGACGCGAATGGTGGGCGCACACATCTTGTGTGCTCCGAATTTCTTGATAATCTATACCCATCGTTGAGGCGCAAGAGCGTCTGCCCCCATCCCCCTCTAAGAAGAGGGTACTTCCCCCATGAAAAATGGAGGAAGAATTAATCCGGTAAATTATCTAAAGCTGCCTTTAGTTTTTCTATTTCCGTTGCAAATGCCGCGCGTCTTGTGTGCTCTTGTTCAACTACATGGGTAGGGGCGCGGTCAGTGAAGTTTTTGTTGGCGAGTTTGCCGTCGATTTTCTTAATTTCGATTTCGACTTTACCTATGTCTTTGGAGAGGCGGGCGCGTTCGGCGTCTAGGTCTATTAGGCCTTCGAGAGGCATGGCAATGGTGGTTTCGCCGACAACCGCTTGGATAGCACCTTTGGGGGCTGCGTCTGCGGTCTCCCAGCTTTCCATGCGCGCCATGCGTTCCAGCACTTCTTTATATGTATTCATGCGCTCTATGGTCTTAGTGCTAGCGCCGACCAAAACCATTTTGGCCTTGCGTGATGGTGGAATGTTCATTTCGGTGCGCACAGAGCGACACTCGCTAATCAAGTTGATGAGCCAGGCAATGTCGGATTCCGCTTGCGTGTTAATAAATTCATCACCTAATTCCGGCCATTGCGTTGCCATCAGGAATCCATCTCGCTTTGTATCGCCAGCCATTTGGCTCCAAAGTTCTTCGGTGATGAACGGCATGAATGGGTGTAACATGATCAAGATTTGATCAAATCCCCATGCGGCGCAGGCACGGGTTTCGGCGATTGTGGCCTCATCTCCACTATCGAATATGGGTTTGATAAGCTCGATATACCAATCAAAAAACTGCCCGCGTGAGAATTTATAGGCGGCGTCTGCGGCGTCGTTGAATCGATATGCTTCTATGCCTGAAGTGACAAGTGCAGAGGCCTTGGCAATCTCACCAATAATCCATTTAT
>JAJFFM010000215.1 GCA_021776675.1 Robiginitomaculum sp. | reverse complement strand
CGGTAACTCATTCCCATTGTTATGTTTTTATTTATACGAAGCTTACGACCAAGTGTAACAGACAAGAATTTATCAGATGTATTTTCTGCATTACTTGAGAAATTCTGCAAAACACCCATGCTGGCCGTCAATTTGGTCTTTTTACCAAGCAAGTGCCCTGAAGAAAGGTTTGCGACCACACCGCCGCGTATAAATTCACCACTGTCGTTCCATGAAGCTGACACAGACGGCGCTACTGACAGTTGAGCCTCTTTAGGCAGTTTTAACTTATATGGTTTGGTCGTAATCTGCGCATCAAAACTATTAATGCGGGCTGCATCACCTTTACGGGTTGAGGTATACTGTCCACGAACAGTAGCATATTTAATATCTTGAAAGGCACGAGCCGTGATTTGATCACCTTTTGTGATCGTACCATCAGCTAGGTTTTGTGTATAAGCTGAATAATCAGCAGAGATATTGGTTCCAATCTTACGCAAAGAAGTATTCAAAGACACACCATAATTGTCTGTAGACGTGTCATTTCCATTTTTAGCAAATAAGCCGCTTTGGTTATAACTATAACGTAGGGATAGAGCTGGACGCTCAAACGGCCCCAGAATTTGGCCTGGTGTCAATTGTAGGGCTACACCATATGTAGCAAAATCTTGCCCACGTTTACGCGTATCAGGTACAAGCTGGTCGACAACAACGTCTGGATCTTGCTCAACCAAGCTTTCCGCATCCAAATCAGAGCGCAAGAATTCTGCGCCATCATAACTTGCAAATGCTTGCACACTGATCTTCTTACTCACTTCAAAGCGACCATTAACGCTCGCTCGCACATCAATAGACTTCTCTCGTGCCGCGCCGTTGAAATACCCTAGATCAGCACGGGCATCCCAGTTAAGCTTCTTTTCGTGCTTACGTCCCAAACGACCACTAATCGCAGATAGGACTGCCATTTGGTCGTCGCTAAGACCGTCAGATTTAACGGACAGTCCAGCTTCCCAACCGTCTTTGCTAGCGTAACGGGCGCCAACGGCTAAACCGCCAAACTTAAGGCGGCTTTGGTCTTCGCTGATTTTTGTGGAACCTACTGTCGGAATTCCTGCTGCCAAGGCCCATCGACCTTTATTGCTTTTCTTAGCATAACTTACCCCTCTAATACGCCGAAGACCGACACCGTCTAATTCACGGAGGTCGGTTGATAAATCACCAAGAGAGCCATAACCGCCTTTTACGTTGGCGTAATCGAGAGAAAGCCATGAAGGCTCAGCTTCTCGAATATTACTCGGTAAATCAGGGACTTCGTACCGTATTCTCGCGTTATAGCCTTTAACTCGGAAATCAACACCTACTGAATTAATTGTGTCTGTTCCCAAATTTAATTCAACGGTTTCAAAGGTTAGCGGGGTACTCTTAGTAATATCAGTGATTTTTTCACCTGGTTGAGCCGCCCCACTTAAACGATCATCAAGCCGGATGTTGATACGATTATTACCGCCTTCAACATCTACATGAGTACCGGTCAAAGTTTCAATCGTACCAATTGGTAGAAGAAGATTGATTTTGTCGAAATAGGTTACATCTTTAGAAACACCAACTGGACGTCCGTTCAATTTTACTAAACCTGTGTCCAGATTAAGTTCAAATTCAGCACTATCCTGCGCACGCATGATACGGATTGAGCTTCCTCCATCGATAATTTGAACGGTATGGCCCAATTCCTTGGCGATAGGTGATAATGGAAGCAACATTACAGAACCAATAGCTCTTGGCCCTGGTTCTAAATTGCCGAGCGGAATGTCGTTTACGAGCATTTCAAAGCCAGTAGCTACCTTGAGGCGCGGATCCAAATTGAAATCGATACGTTTTTCATCATTATCGACTTTCCCGATAGCACCGGACATAACCGCAATAGCATTTGGGGTTAGATAAATACTATCGAAACTGATTTGGCCGTATTGTTTAAGCTTACCAATTTCTCGACCATTGGCTTTAACAATACCAGTATCGGTGTAAAGCTCCATAACTACACCGTCTTGAGACCGCTGTACAAGCAGTACACCTTCCTCAACATTATACTCGTACTCGTCATTAAGTGCGGTGAAGATAGGCTCAGCCCGCACCATAAAGTTACCGTCTGAACTTCGGCTAACATCGGTATTAAGTACCTCTCCCTCCAGTTTGACCTGAAATTCTGGTACAAGTTCCGCTACCAAAACTACTGGAATATCCTCTACCACAGGCACGTTTTCTTGCCCATATGCCACCTGACCAAACAATGCTGGTGACATTGCGAGCAAGCATAAAAACGTACTGAATAGGAGGATACCTAGTCTTTTGAAGCGATTAGCGCCATCATGCTGCGCGAAACGGCTTAGCACTCTGGAGCTTCCAAGCGCTGGCGGCAGGTAGCATCGTACTCACATTGGGCATTAAGCCTAACCGGTACTGCAGACCAACCACCGCGCAAGGAATTATATACCTCGACGGTTGTAGGCCCGTTTGGAACATCTGCCAGCGTAAAGCGAAACTGTTGTTTCAACACAAACTGACGATCTCCAATACGGGTATCGTTTCGAATCATTTTTGAAGTTATTGTTTTTGTTGAACTTTTCTTGGGTTCCACGGGGATGGGACGCAGGCATTGCCCGACAACCCACCACGCAGCATTGTTTGTCCTATCAACAACAAATGCGGTGTCACCGTCTAAAATCTCCAACATTACCGCAGTTTTTCCAAGTTTCGCATTTGCCAAATTTAATTGGGCTAAATTCGATCCAGAGATTGCCACAGTAACGGCAGATATCAGATATATAATCCGAAAGTTCACAATAATTTCCATTCACCAGTCTGCGCTCTTTGGCGCTTATGATTAACATAGCAAAATGGTGTTTAAATATCTTAAAGTACGCGGTAAGGATTGCGTACAAAACCAACGGTAAACGTAGGGAAAAGGTTAACTAGGTCAAAAAACTTCCTATTCCCATTCAATAGTTCCAGGAGGTTTGGAGGTTATATCATAAACCACCCTATTGACGCCTTGTACCTCATTAATGATGCGTGTAGCTGTTTCACCAAGGAATTCATGGCTATATGGGTAATAATCGGCAGTCATACCGTCTGATGACGTTACGGCCCGAAGCGCCAAAGCATATTCGTAAGTCCGCCCATCTCCCATCACACCAACAGTTTTAACAGGTAATATTACTGCAAATGCCTGCCATATATCATTGTATAGATTATGCTTTTTAATTTGATCAAGATAGATAGCATCAGCTTCGCGTAACAGATCAAGTTTGTCTTTGGTTATCTCACCCGGGCAACGGATTGCGAGGCCCGGACCCGGGAATGGATGACGCTCTACAAAGTCAGGTGGAAGATTAAGTTTTCCCCCTAAGTCCCTGACTTCATCCTTAAAAAGTTCTCGCAAAGGTTCGACCAGAGCCATATTCATACGCTCAGGCAGGCCGCCAACATTGTGATGGGACTTGATGGTGACAGACGGGCCACCGTCAAAAGAAACGCTTTCTATCACATCCGGATATAATGTTCCTTGAGCCAAGAAATTCGCACCTCCAATATTATTTGCTTGTTTTTCAAAGATATCAATGAATGTCTTACCAATAATTTTGCGCTTTTGTTCAGGATCAGATATTCCCTCAAGTAAATCTAGAAATTGGTCTTCAGCATTTACGTGAATTAAGTTAATATCATAATGCTTTGAAAACATTGCAACTACTTCTTCGGCCTCATTTTTGCGCATCATGCCCGTATCGACAAATACACAGGTTAATTGATCGCCAATGGCCTCGTGAAGTAGAACCGCGACCACGGAACTATCCACTCCGCCAGATAACCCACATATGACTTTGCCACTTCCTACTTGCTTTCGCACAGCAGCAATAGCCTCGTCCTTGAACGCAGCCATTGTCCAATCGCCTTTGAGACCCGCAATACCGTGTGTAAAATTACGGAGCAATTGTGCCCCAATGGGCGTGTGAACCACTTCGGGATGAAACATGACATTATAAAAATTACGCTCAACATTTTCACTGGCTGCAAATGGTGCATTTGGAGATTTAGCAATAATTTCAAACCCATCCGGTAACTTATTAACCCGATCACCGTGGCTCATCCAGACGGTATGCTCCGAACCAACTTTACCAATATCTGCAAACAAAGGACTGTCTTTGACAATTTCTAATTCGGCACGGCCAAATTCGCGGCTCTGTGCCGCTTCAGCAGAACCGCCTAATTGATCGACCATAGCCATCTGGCCATAGCAAATCCCCAAAATTGGTACACCAAGGTCAAAAACACTATCATGGATGCGCGGGCTCTTTGCACCGCCGACACTGCTCGGACCGCCTGAAAGGATAACCGCCTTCGGTGCAAAGTCGGATAATAGCTCATCCGTGATCCGGTTATAAGGATGCACTTCAGAATATACACCGCTCTCGCGTACGCGTCTCGCGATCAGTTTGGTGACCTGAGAGCCAAAATCTATAATTAAAACTTTTTCGTGGTGGCCAGTTGTTATTCCAATAGACATTCGGTTTCTTTCATATGCTTAGGCTAGTGTTGGTATTTTTCGCATGACGGCCAAAAAGAAGCCGTCCGTATTTGTTGACGCGGGGGTCATAGTCAGGGTGCAGCCGTCTTCAGACCACGGCATAGCTTGATCCCCATCACTTTGGCCTGTTCCAATGCGGTCTTCCCAAACCTCGCCAGCTGACAGCAATTCAAAATCCTTGTTTTCTTCAAGGAAACTATAAACTTGTGCCTCGTTTTCTTCTGCGAACAAGGAACATGTTACATAAATCATCAACCCATCAGGCTTCACATATTGTTTTGCTTGCTCAAGCACAACTTTTTGCTCACTCCTACGAAGCTCTAACGTAGATAGTGATAACCGCCATTTCGCATCAGGATGACGGCGCCAAGTGCCAGATCCTGTACACGGTGCATCGACCAAAACCCTGTCTATAG